>JBDNGW010000121.1:0-9496 GCA_041689735.1 Leeuwenhoekiella sp.
AGTATCGCTGTAAAAAATCCTGAGGTTTTTGAAGGCTGGATTCAGAAATTTGGTAGCGAAAAAATAATATTGGGCGCTGACGCGAAAGATGAAAAAGTCGCTGTAAGCGGCTGGACGGAAGAATCCAAGGAAGAATTGGTTCCTTTTATCAAAAAGTATCAGGAAAAAGGCATTAAGTACGTGATCTGTACAGATATTAGCAAGGACGGAATGCTGGAAGGTCCCGCTTTTGACCTTTATAAAAAGATTTTAGAAGAAGCAGAAAACGCCGAAAATCCATTAAAGCTGATCGCTTCGGGCGGTATTTCTGGATTCAGCGAATTGCCAAAATTAGCCGAAATTGGCTGCGCCGGAACTATAATTGGTAAAGCAATTTACGAAGGTCGCATTTCCCTTAAAGAATTGGAGCAATTTATCTTGGCCATTTAGACCTCACAGGTTTTTGAAAACGTGTGAGGTCTCGGAGACTAGTTAAAAGGCATTTTTATAAGAAAATTTAAAATGAATGGATTTCCGCCTTCGCGGAAATGAAAATACTAATAATTAATAAAAAGCCAGTGCTCACAAAACGTATCATTCCCTGTCTCGATATAAAAAACGGCCGCACGGTAAAGGGCGTCAACTTCGTTGATCTTCGCGATGCCGGCGATCCGGTAGAATTGGCTGCTA
Source organism: Leeuwenhoekiella sp. (assembly GCA_041689735.1). Lineage (GTDB taxonomy): Bacteria > Bacteroidota > Bacteroidia > Flavobacteriales > Flavobacteriaceae > Leeuwenhoekiella. The sequence goes on from JBDNGW010000121.1 coordinate 670, forward strand.
AATATGCCGATACTGGCGCAGACGAACTCGTTTTTCTCGATATTTCGGCCACTGAAGAACGCCGGAAAACCTTGGCGAAACTGGTTAACCGTGTGGCGGAAAAAATCAATATTCCGTTTACGGTGGGTGGCGGGATCTCAAGTGTGGTAGATGTGGATGTTTTACTGCAAAATGGTGCAGATAAGGTTTCGATCAATTCCGCTGCCGTTAAGAATCCGCAGCTTATTAATGATTTGGCAGCCAAATTTGGTTCACAGTGCATTGTGGTTGCAATAGATGCCAAGCAGATCAATGGCAAATGGATCGTGCACCTCATGGGCGGAAAAACACCGACCGAACTTGAACTTTTCAGCTGGGCCAAAGAAGTGGAACAGCGCGGTGCCGGTGAAATCCTCTTCACTTCAATGGATCATGACGGGACAAAAAACGGCTTTGCCAACGAAGCACTCGCGCATTTGAGCGAAAGTTTGAATATTCCCATTATCGCTTCCGGCGGTGCCGGAAACATGCAGCATTTTACAGATACTTTTAAAGTTGGTAAAGCAGATGCGGCGCTTGCAGCGAGTGTTTTTCACTTTAAGGAAATTGAGATTGGAGATCTAAAAAAGGAACTGAAGAAGGAAGGGATTGCAATGCGCGTTTAGTATATTGTATATATAATGTATATTTGGACACCAATATATAGATCATGAGAAAAAACATCGATATTGACGACCTTACATTGACCAAGTTGAAAATACTTTCCGCTTTTGAAAATACGAGCGTAAAAGCACTTATGGAAAAAGCGGTTAAATTTTATGTGAAGGAAAACGAAAAAGACCGTTGGGCCAAGATGACCGATGAAGAGAAAGAAGACATGGGTCTATGGTTACTTATGCAGGAAAGTGATAAAAACGATACGGTTACAGAGGATGAACTTTTCAAAATCCTTAATAGTGAAGATTAAAATCCTCAGAACATTTATAAAAGACCTGAAAAAGATCAAGAATCAAATAGTACTTAAAAAGGTAGCTGAAGCTGTAATCAATGTAAAAACAGCCGAAACTATAAAAGTAGTCAAGGATATAAAGAAGCTCAAAGGTTATGAAACCGCATACCGTATAAAAATAGGCGATTATAGAATAGGACTTTTTTTAGAAGATGAAGAGATTCTTCTATCCCGCTTTATCAAACGTGAAGACATTTATAAAAAATTCCCTTAATGCAAATAAATTATAACAGCGACGGTCTTGTGCCGGCAATCATACAAGATGCTAAAACCAAAAATGTGCTCATGTTGGGCTATATGAATGAAGAGGCGTTTCTGAAAACCAACGAACTTAAAAAAGTCACATTTTATAGCCGAAGCAAAAAACGGCTGTGGACAAAAGGGGAGGAGAGCGGTAATTTTCTCGAGTTGGTAGCCATAAAAAATGACTGTGATAACGACACCTTGCTTATCACCGTTAATCCCGCTGGGCCTACCTGCCATAACGGTACAGATACCTGTTGGGGCGGTGATAACAAGCAGGATTTTGGGTTTTTTAGCGAACTGGAGCATGTGATTGCCGACCGTAAAAAAAACAGCGCTAACAATAAAAGCTATGTTGCCAGTTTATTTAGAAGTGGAATTAATAAAATTGCTCAAAAAGTGGGCGAAGAAGCGGTGGAGACCGTAATTGAGGCCAAAGATGATAATGACGATTTGTTTCTTAACGAAAGCGCCGATTTACTATTCCATTATCTTATTCTATTGAAAGCCAAAGGTTTTGGTTTGGAGGATATAGAAAAAATACTTTTAGACCGGAAAAAAGACTGATTTTAACCGATTTTTGACCAAAAACACCCGCTTTTCAATATGTCTATCCAACTTATCCAAGATAATTTCAAGTTTCTAGAAGTGCTCAAAGAGAACAACGAGCGCGAGTGGATGACTGATAATAAAACCTGGTATCTCAAGAACGAAGAACTTTTAAAAGCGTTTTATAAAGACGTTGAAGCTGGTTTGAATACGTTTGATCAGATCGAGAAAACAAAGGTGTTCCGAATTCATCGGGACGTGCGTTTCAGCAAGAACAAAACTCCATATAATGTGCATCGCAGCGCAAGTTTTAGCCGAAAAGGAACGCAACGGCGCGGCGGTTATTATCTGCGCATTGAGCCCAACGGAAAATCAAGAATGGCGGGTGGCTTTTTTAATCCCAGCCCAGCGGATTTACTGCGCATACGTAAAGAATTTGAACTTGATGCGAAACCCATTCGGGCAATTCTCAAGAATAAGGAATTTAAAGCGGCCTTTAAAGGGTTTTCCACAAACAATCAAGTAAAAACTGCTCCACGCAATTTTGATGTTGATCATCCCTCGATAGATTTGATCAGGAACAAAAGCTTTGTAGTGGCGCATTCTTTTACAGATGACGAAGTGCTCGCGAAAGATTTTAAAGAAAACCTGCTAGCACATTACCGTTTGCTCATACCTTTTTTTGATTATATGAGTGACGTACTTACGACCGATTTAAATGGGGAATTGGTTCTTTAAATACCGAAAGAATTCTGGAACTAAAGCCATTCGCTTCCGCTAGGAACATGTTCAAATAACTTTTTTTCGATTTTTAACCCGATAGCTATCGTGATTGCGAACCCTGCATTTCAAGAAGGCGTTGCGTTTTCTAAAAACAGGCAAATATCCCATTATTCTCAGATTTTTATACTTACACAGAACCAATATCTTGAAAGCTTTCTGGGGAAAATTACTTTGGAAATGTCTCTGCCTGCCAATTTACAACAGTTAGGTTTAAAAAAGCTACCAAAAAGTTTTTCTAATATTGGCTCAAATTATTTTACTTCTAGGTAATAATTCCTAAATTGAGGAATTATTCCTATATTTGATCGAATTTAAAAAGAATAGATTTTGGATATATTTTCGTTCGCTGTCTATTTTGGGAATGCTAGAGCTGCATGCTACATTTAAATGCGTAGCGGCACAAAGATGGATATTTGACAATTCCATAAAATTTAGACGATATATCTACAACTCTACATGAATGAATTCATTTTTAAGTTAAACCGGTGATGTTTCGGAACCTGAATATTTGACAGACTGTTGAAAGCGGGCATCTCGGAGATTGGACGATGGGCAGATATGCGGATATGCGGATATGCGGATATGTGGATATGTAAAAATTCTTTATATTGACCAAATTCATAGGACATAAACGTTAATTTAAGAGGTTAACTACAGTCTTTGTTAATTACTTTGATACTTAAGGCTGGTTAAAAATTATCTAAAAGTTTAAATTAGCAGTTATTCAGAAAAACATGGCAGAAGAAATAGAACAAACTCAGTATACTGAAGACAACATCCGCTCGCTCGATTGGAAAGAGCATATACGCATGCGTCCCGGAATGTACATTGGGAAGTTGGGCGACGGTTCTAGTGGTGACGATGGGATCTATATTTTGTTGAAAGAGGTGCTTGACAATTCCATTGATGAATTTGTGATGGGTGCCGGGAAGACCATTGAAGTGAGTATTCAGGGAAATCGTGTAATCGTGCGCGATTATGGCCGCGGTATCCCATTGGGGAAAGTTGTGGATGTGGTTTCAAAAATGAATACCGGTGGTAAATATGATTCCAAAGCCTTTAAAAAATCGGTTGGGCTCAATGGCGTAGGGACTAAAGCGGTCAATGCACTTTCGGAGTATTTCAGGGTGGAATCATCTCGTGACGGTAAATCGGCCGCGGCGGAATTTTCTCAGGGAAACCTTACAGATGAAGAATTTCTTGAGGAAACTTCCAGAAGAAAAGGCACCAAGGTAACTTTTGTGCCCGACGAGGTTATCTTCAAAAAATATAAATACCGCAATGAGTATGTGGAGAAAATGCTCAAGTATTACGTATATCTCAATCCCGGTCTTACTATAATTTTTAACGGTGAAAAGTTTTATTCTGAAAATGGATTAAAAGATTTGTTGGGCGAAAGCATCGCCGAGAGTGATATGACCTATCCCATAATCCATTTGCGCGGCGAGGATATTGAGATTGCGATCACGCACAGCCGCACCCAGTATTCCGAAGAGTACCACTCCTTTGTAAACGGTCAGAATACTACGCAGGGCGGTACGCACCAGTCTGCTTTTCGCGAATCGCTCGTTAAGACGATACGCGAGTTTTATGGGAAGAATTATGATGCTTCGGATGTGCGGAAATCAATCGTATCTGCGATAAGTATCAAGGTAATGGAACCTATTTTTGAGTCGCAGACCAAGACCAAACTAGGATCCGCGGATATGGGCGGTAAGCTGCCCAGCGTACGTGCGCACATCAATGATTTTCTAAAGCGCGATCTGGATAATTACCTGCATAAAAACCAGGATACAGCAGAAAAATTGCAGCGTAAGATTTTACAGGCTGAACGCGAGCGCAAAGAGCTGAGCGGTATACGAAAACTGGCTAAAGACCGCGCCAAAAAAGCAAGCCTGCACAATAAAAAATTACGGGATTGCCGCATTCATTTAACGGATAGCAAAAAAGAGCGCAATCTAGATAGCACGCTTTTTATCACTGAGGGGGATTCGGCATCGGGATCTATCACGAAATCGCGGGATGTGAATACCCAAGCGGTTTTCAGTCTTCGGGGGAAACCGCTCAACTCGTACAACATGAGCAAGAAAATAGTTTATGAGAACGAGGAATTTAACCTGTTGCAGGCTGCGCTAAATATTGAAGAATCAATAGAGGATCTGCGCTATAACAATATCGTGATCGCCACCGATGCCGATGTGGATGGAATGCACATACGCTTACTGCTTATCACGTTTTTCTTGCAATTTTTTCCAGAATTGATTAAGGAAAATCACTTATATATCTTGGAAACACCACTTTTTAGGGTTCGGGACAAGAAAAAGACCTTTTATTGTTACAGCGAGCAGGAGCGCCGTGATGCTATTGGAGCACTTACTGGAAAGCCAGAAATCACCCGCTTTAAGGGACTTGGGGAAATCTCGCCAGATGAGTTCAAGCATTTCATAGGAGACAATATACGTCTGGCGCCTGTAATGCTGGATAAAACGATATCCATTGAAGAATTATTGGCTTTTTATATGGGCAAGAATACCCCAGACCGTCAGAAATTTATTATCGAAAACCTAAAAGTGGAACTTGATCCCGTTTCGGCATAAACCATTAGGCTCATGAACATTGAATTGATACAGGGAGACATCACCACAATGGAAGTTGACGCAATCGTTAACGCGGCCAATAGTTCATTAATGGGCGGCGGCGGCGTAGACGGTGCCATTCATGCCGCCGGTGGAAGTGAAATACTTAATGCCTGCAAGCAAATAAAAGGCGGCTGTCCAGTAGGCGAAGCCGTAATCACTACCGCAGGAAAATTAAAGGCCAAAAAAGTAATTCATACAGTGGGACCGCGTTGGGGTGAAGAAAAAAACGAGACCGAAAAACTGGCTAATTGCTATAAAAATTGCCTTAAATTGGCTGAAAAGCATCAACTCTACAGTATTGCTTTCCCCAATATTAGCACCGGCGTTTACCATTTCCCCAAGGAAAAAGCAGCCGAAATTGCTATAAATACGGTCAAAAAATATATTTTACCCGAACAAAAGGTGATTTTTGTTTGTTTTGATGATGAAAATTACCGTATTTATGCGAAGACGCTTTTACAAAAGAATTAGGGGCATTCTGTAATACCAATAAAAATCAAGTATCCTTCCAGAGGAAGAAAAAATGAACGAAAATAACGAAGACCCAAATATTGATAATCAAGAGGAAGAAAACAGCGGCGAGACCATCACCCGGGTCACCGGCATGTTTAAGGACTGGTTTCTGGACTATGCCTCGTATGTGATCCTAGAGCGCGCCGTGCCTGCCATTGAGGATGGTTTTAAACCGGTGCAGCGCCGCATTATGCATTCCTTTAAAGACCTGGATGACGGCCGCTATAATAAAGTGGCCAATATTGTGGGACATACCATGCAGTATCACCCACATGGTGATGCGAGTATTGCCGATGCGATGGTACAAATGGGGCAAAAAGACCTGCTTATCGATACGCAGGGAAACTGGGGGAATATACTCACAGGCGACCGCGCGGCCGCTTCCCGTTATATTGAAGCGCGCTTGTCCAAATTTGCGCTGGAAGTGCTTTTTAATTCAAAGATCACGGAATGGCAGGCCAGTTATGATGGCCGTAGAAAGGAACCCATCAATTTGCCGGTTAAATTCCCACTGTTACTTGCGCAGGGCGCGGAAGGGATTGCGGTGGGATTGAGTACCAAAGTGCTTCCGCACAACTTTATCGAACTTATCGATGCTTCAATAAAACATCTTAAAGGGAAAAAATTCACCATTTTGCCCGATTTTCCGACCGCTGGGGAAGCTGATTTCAGTCAATATAAAGATGGCAGACGTGGCGGCCGTATTAGGGTGAGGGCAAAAATAGGCCAGTTCGATAAAAATACGCTGGTCATTACCGAACTGCCTTATAGCACGAATACGGTCACACTTATCGATTCCATTTTAAAAGCAAACGATAAAGGTAAGATCAAGATCAAAAAGATAGAAGATAATACCTCGTCTGAGGTGGAGATCGTAATTCATCTTCCTACCGGCATGTCGCCAGATAAAACCATAGATGCGCTATTTGCATTTACGAACTGTGAGGCTTCCATCTCGCCGTTGGGATGTGTTATTGAAGACAACAAACCGCTTTTTTTGGGCGTGAGCGAGATGCTCCGTATTTCTACGGAAAGGACGAAAGACCTGCTGCGACAAGAACTTGAAATACAGTTGCAGGAACTGGAGTCGCAATGGCATTTTGCCTCTCTGGAACGTATTTTTATAGAAAATCGCATTTACCGGGATATTGAAGAGGAAGAAACCTGGGAAGGTGTGCTCGCGGCCATAGATAAAGGGCTGCAACCGCACATTAGCCACCTCAAACGGCCAGTGATCGAAGAGGATATTGTGCGCCTAACTGATATACGCATCAAGCGCATTTCAAAATTTGATATTGATAAAGCGCAGCAAAAAATCGATGCGCTGGAAGATGAAATTGCTGCGGTAAAAAACTATCTGAACAACCTTACGCAGTATGCCATTGATTATTTTTCGCGTTTGAAGAAAACGTACGGTAAAGACCGCGAACGGAAAACCGAAATCAAGCTTTTTGAAGATATAGAAGCGAGTAAAGTGGTCATCAGGAACACTAAACTTTATGTAAACCGAAAAGAAGGTTTTGTGGGAACGAGCCTTAAAAAAGATGAATATCTAACCGATTGTGCCGATATAGATGATATTATTGTCTTTACCAAAGATTGTAAAATGATAGTTACAAAAGTGGACAGCAAGACTTTTGTGGGCAAGGATATTTTGCACGTTGCGGTGTTTAAAAAGAAGGACAAGCGCACTATTTATAACATGATTTATAAAGACGGGGCCAAGGGAGGGACGTATGCAAAGCGTTTTAGTGTGACCAGTATGACCCGTGACCGCGAGTACGATCTTGGTAAGGGCAAAAAAGGCTCTACGGTATTTTATTTTAGCGCCAATCCCAACGGCGAGGCCGAAGTAGTGACTACTTACCTGCGTGCCATCGGTAATATTAAAAAGTTGAAATTTGACCTTGATTTTGCTGAAATCCTAATTAAATCGAGAACCGCGAAAGGAAACCTTGTGACCAATCATGCGGTGCGCACAATTGACCTTAAAGAAAAAGGGGTGTCTACCCTTAAACCTCGTAAAATATGGTTTGACGATACCGTAAATCGTATAAACATTGATGAGCGTGGCAAACTTCTAGGCGAATTTAAAGGCGAAGACCGCTTGCTTATTGTCACCAGTCAAGGTGTTGCCCGCACGATCAGTCCTGATATTACGGCTCATTTTCCTGACAATATGATGGCACTTGAAAAGTGGATTCCAGAAAAACCACTTTCGGCGGTTTATTGGGACGGCATTAAAGCCCGCTATTATGTGAAGCGCTTTCTTATAGAAAATCCTGAAAAAGACGAGGAATTCATAACCGATCATCCTGATAGTCAACTTGAAATTATTTCTACAGATTACAGGCCAGTTATTGAGATTGCTTTTTACAAGGAACGAAACAAAGAGCAGAAGGAGAATGAGACCTATGACCTTGAAAATTTCATCGCTATTAAAGGGATCACTGCGCAAGGAAATCAGTTATATACCGAAAAATTAAAACAGATCAGCTTGCTAGAACCATTACCCCATGAAATAGCGGAAGAGGTGAAAGAGGAGAATACTGAGGAAGAAATCGGAGAAAAGGAGCAGCAACCAGATTTCAGGAAAGACGTTTCTGCCACAAAAAGTGACGTTACATACCGAAAGTCTGAGGATGACGGCGAAGGGCAAACCAATTTGTTCGATTAAAAAAACCTGTTCTTGCCATAGCAGAACAGGTTGTCCATTTTTTTTAAATAATTGCAATTTTAACGTTGCAATTTATCCGAAGGCAACAAGTTTTTATCCATTCCGGAAGTGTGGGTTTCCCATGCTGTTTCCATTAAGGCAATAAAATCATTGGCTTTTAAATGATAAAGTTTTTTCCCCAGTAAAATGGCCTGTTTTCTCAATTGTTCCTGATGTCCTGCAATGAGCGTTCCCAATAGATAGGTGCCATCCTCAGCGCTTATTTTCTCATTGTTTTCTTGTATGTGATCATTGAGCATAGGATCTGTTTAGAAATAACCTGCCCATTTCTATGGGTTCTTTTGCCCAGCAACTGCGCCTGCCTTTGCCGGTAGGCAGGTTGAAAATACTCGCCATAGCTACGGCTATGTCTGCGTTTTTCGCCTTGTTGATGAA
>JBDNGW010000122.1:0-9929 GCA_041689735.1 Leeuwenhoekiella sp.
AATTCAAATATATCATTGCCACTATTTTTTAAAATTTCTAGAATTCTTGAGAATTATTTAGTGAACCTCAATTACAGAATCTAAAGATTGTAAATGAGAATGCAGAAACTGGAAATAATTAGATTAAAATCAGCCTTTAGGTCTCTAAGAACAGCATACGAAAAATACGTTATTTGGAAATCAGCGGTATGAAACAGTGCTTAAAAATGTTATCCTTCCAATAAAAAATAGACTTAAATTAGGAGCTTTTGATTATAAGCGGCTCAGCCCAAGGAAAAATTGGCATCTATTGGGACGTTAAGAAGAACTTCTCGAACTCATGGCCATGGGGATTTGAGTTAATCAACGATAGTAACGCTTGCGTACATCTGGCTTAGTTTGAGACGTAGTTTGCGCATATAATCCTCTTCCAGCCAGTCTTTATAGTTCTGCGTATTTTTCATTATACAATAAGAATACAAGCGTATGCGATAACTGATCTCGCTTTTGAGTTCGCGCGCCAGAATGCGTGCGTCAAAGACATCTTCCGTATTTTCAAAAACTATTTTTGCGTGTTGTTCAATAGATCTTTCAAGCGCTATTTTTGATTTCTTTCCTTGGGCAAAAACCTTTTCATATTCAGCTTTAATATCAAAGTCTATCTCTTCACTTTTGCTGAATTGCTCACGGAGTTCCGGTGGCATTTCGTAAACAAATTCGCGTTCAATATCTTCGTCACTGACCAGGTTTTCCAAGTAGAATTCAGGATAGATAAAAATATCGTTCCAGTCCATTGGTCCATCCCATAGGCCAAAACGAGCCGCATTATTGCCTAGATCAATAACCTGAAACTCTTTTTTATCGGGCAGCACCCGCGATCCTCGCCCTATCATCTGAAAATATAGAGTCAAGGAACGTGTGGCGCGGTTGAGAATAATGGTGCCAACAGTAGGTTCATCAAAACCAGTGGTCAGGATACTCACAGATGTTAATATCGCGTCAGGGGTCTTTTTGAACCATTTTAAAATCTGTTTGCGCTCTTTAGCGGTGTGTGTATTGTCCAGGTGCATCACATCATAACCAGCCTCTTTAAAGGTCTCGTAGACATAATGCGATGTATTGATCCCATTATTGAAGATTAGCGTCTTGGTATCTTTGGCCTTTTCCTCATAAGCCATGAGCAATTTTTGCTGCATGCTATGGTTTGTATACAAGATCTCAGAAGATTTTACCGTATAGTCCCCATTTATACCTACCTGAAGCGTTTTTAGGCCAACATCATAGGTATGCATGTTTGCTTTGGAAAGGAAACCTTTGCCAATTAAGGAAGAAATACTCTCTCCCATAATAAGCTTTTTGTAATTATCCTTCATGGGGAGTTTTACATTAGAGCTCAGCGGGGTTGCGGTAACACCGAGTATAAAGGTCTTTTTAAAATAACTGAATAATTTACGGAAGGAATTATAATGCGCCTCATCAATAATAACGAGCCCCACATCATTAAATTTCATCTGCTTATCCTGCAAGCGGTTATTCAAGGTCTCTACCATGGCCACGTAGCACATGTAATCCTCATTTCCATCCAGTGTTTTTACCTTGCTGTTTATGACCATATTAGGCACATCAAAGCTAGTCAACATCTCAGAAGTCTGTGAAGACAGTTCTATACGATGGGTGAGAATAATCACCTTTTTGTTTTTTTCGGCGATGTAGCGGCGCACTATTTCAGAAAAAATAACCGTTTTACCACCGCCTGTGGGCAGCTGGTACAACAGGTTAAAGTCATCTGATTCTTCTTCCATACAGGTAAAAATCCGGTCCAGATCCTTTAATTGATAGGAATATAGTTCTTTGCCCTCGTTTTTTTTTCGCTCTCTAGATCGCTCGCTCAAATGTTGTTGTTTTTTGAATTGAATTTTGCAAAAATAAGGTATTTAAAGGCTTCTTGAAAGTTTGATCTCCTAATATTGTGGCTTTACTCCTTAAAATCGTCATACAGATACATTGAAGCCCCGGTTAACAGATTATTGAAAAAAGTAAAGTCTTGTGGTGCAGGAAAAGGGCTAATTTTCTACCTTTGCTACCTAATCAAACTTACAGCATTGAAGAATCCCAAAGCAATAAAACTACTCAAGAAGATGATAGATGATGTTCAAAACAACGGCATCATCACAAATACGGCCGTAAAAGACCTAAAAAGTCTGCGTCCTTTTGCAGTTGAAGAAGAAAAACCGCTACTGGCCAAAATAATTCGTCTCACCTTTGAGCATATCGAAGAATACGAAACCTTCGCGATAGATATTCCCGAAGAAGAACCAATTGAAGGCCATGAAGAAGAACTGGAGCAACGGGAACCTGCTGAACCAGCGGAGAGTTTACTGTATCTGCTCAATCTTCTAGCCGAACCAGATAATAAATCAAACCGACTAGATCTGCGCTCTTACGCCAACGCGCTACAGGAATATGCTGAGGAAAACTAAATAACGGTTTGCTGTCCTAACGAATAAAAGCACCCGTGAAAGGTGCTGTTACGTTGGGGCGGTTTTGGATATAATGTACCCGTGAAAGCACCCGTAAAGGGTGCTGCTACGTTTGGGCGGCTTTGAAAATAAACGTACCCGTGAAAGCACCCGTAAAGGGTGCTGCTACTTTTTAGGCGGTTTTGAAGGTCTTACTTCCACTTTACTTGGAAGGGTCCGAGGATTCATCTGTAAAAGATCTGACACTAATTGGCCCAAATCTTCGCTCTGTATTTTCCAGTCATCTTCACTTGAAGGGACGTGGTCATTAAAATGCGTTGCCACAGAACCTGGCATAATCGTACTTACCTTAATCCCGTGATCCCTTACATCAAGCATAAGCGCCTGGGTAAAACCGGTAAGGCCAAATTTGCTGGCATTGTAGGCCGTTCCGCCGGCAAAAAAATTAGTTCCTGCCAAACTTGATATGGTAAAAATATAGCCTTTGGATTCCTTTAGTGCTTTTAATGCAGCCTTAACACTATAGAAAACACCGGTAAGGTTTGTGCTTATGGTCTCCTCCCACTGGCTTACACTAAGATCTTCTATGTTGCCAAAATGGCCCAACCCGGCATTCGCCACCAGCACATCCAGACTGCCCCATTTATCAAGGGTTTGCTGTACTGCTTCTTTCTGACTATCATAATCACGCACATCTGCTTTGATCCCGATAACCTTACCATCGCCATGATGCGCGCTGTTAAGCTCGTCAGCGGCTTTTTCGGCTGCGGCAAGCGTGCGGCTTGTGATCGCCACGTTCATTCCTAATTTAAGGAGGGATTCTGCGATCCCTCTTCCTATTCCCTTAGTACCCCCTGTAATAAGGGCAACTTTGTTGTTTAATTTCTCCATGTTTTAAAAATAGCATTAATTTTCAGCAAAATGGATGGACTGGTTTTAAAGTTTTATTAAAAGTAAATATCAAATGACAATAATCTCTTTATGGTTGTTCTTGCAGTACATAAAGTGTAATTTTGCAGCAAATTTATAGACCATGTCAAAACCGAAAGGTGATGAACGCAAATCACGCCTTCAATTGCTTCATCAGTATTATAAATACACTGGCTTTTACAGCTTTCTTGGCACAAGTCTCAAGAAAGCGGTGCTCCCTATAATTTTATTTGTAGTGGCCCTTCTCGCAATTCATTATTTTGTGATAGACCTTAACACCCTTCTAATAAAAATGACCGACACGTTCCCCACGTTCTGGGTGCTGGGCGTGTTCTTTATATCAGAAACCATTCTAGGGCTCATCCCCCCGGAAATATTCATTGCATGGAGCGACAAGATGCCCAGCCCGGTGCTTTACCTCAGCTTGCTGGCCGTTTTATCGTATACCGGCGGTATTATATCTTATTTTATGGGCAGGGCTTCCACACGCATTCACGCGGTGCATGAGTATCTGGAGGTAAAAATGGCAAAACACCTCAAAAATGCGCGCAAATGGGGCGGTTTTTTAGTCGTTGTCGGCGCTATTTTGCCTTTGCCATTTGCGATAAGCAGTCTAGCCGCTGGTATGATAAAATTCCCATTTAAAAGTTATCTGCTTTTTGGTCTTATGCGCTTTCTACGGTTTGCCATTTATGGAGCCGCAATTTTTAGTCTTGTATAATTATGCTTCGATTTTTTAAAATTCTCAGTATTCTTGAAGGTATCTTACTGCTGGGTCTGCTCGTGATTACCATGCCGTTAAAATATTATTACGATAATCCCGTGCCCAATCAATGGTTGGGCATGGCACACGGTATCCTTTTTATAGCCTACGTGATTCTGGCTTTTATGGTGGGACGCAAATTAAAATGGTCTGTTAAAAGCCTGCTTATCGTTCTTGTCTGCTCGGTGATTCCCTTTGGTACATTTTGGATGGATGCCAAATATATAGAACCAGAATTAAGGTAATACCCTAATTCTTTCCGCTTAAGCGGAAGAATGTTCAGCAACCTGCTTTAAAAAACGCCTGATTTTTATCAATTATTGGGTATATTTAACCATGAATAGGCTGATTTATCTACTTTTCCCCCTAATTTCCATTGCATCTTTACAGGCACAATCTGTAGATCTTGTACAACTAGATACACTTCAGGATGGTTTTGACTATGATATTCGCTACGCGGGAACCAATAATTTTCTTAAAGAGGCTTTTTATGACTGCGCGGCCTGTTATTTAAGGCCAGAAGTTGCTACCGCACTCAAAGAAGCCAATCACTATTTCTGTGAACTGGGCTATAAAATTCTTCTTTATGACTGCTATCGCCCGGTCTCTGCCCAGAAAAAAATGTGGGCGGCGTTTCCCAATCCACAATATGTGGCAAACCCATATAAGAATGGTTCTGTGCATAACCGTGGGGCGGCCGTGGATATCTCACTGGTTACCCTAGAAGGGGAGCCGGTGGATATGGGTACCGATCATGACTTTTTTGGTGTTGAGGCGCATATAGATTACACCAACCTTCCCGAAAACGTCCTTGAAAACCGAAAGTTATTACAAAAAGGAATGCGCCTATTCGGTTTTGAAACTATTCGTACCGAGTGGTGGCACTTTAATTTTGAGAAAAACTACTCCTTTACCATTATTGATTTCAACTTTCCCTGTGGAGAACGGTAGTTTTTAAAAAACTGCTTTCCTGATCTTATGCTGAGCACGTATCAGTAAAAACCACCTCTATCTTTATAATCTCACGTTGAAAAATAATCACTAGGGCATATATTTTAGCACGATAAATTCAGTATAAATGTTAAAATTTTGTATTTTATTGGTTTTACTCGACTAAAAGTCATAAAGTGATGTTAAAGGTATTCCTAGTAAAACCGCAGCGCTCATTTTCTCGTAGATTTCGCAGAGAACAGAATCAATATTAACTAATAAAAACAATTTCGATGAAAAGCAATGAAATTAAAGTTCACTCTCCTAAACCCATTAAAGGACGTGATAGAAGACAATTTTTAAAATTAAGTGGAATGGCCCTTGTAGGAGGTGGTCTATTATTATCATGTAGTGATGATGATGACAATGGAATGATGCCCCCCAAAGATGATCTTTTTGATTTAGGTAAAGATGATTTAGGAATATTGAATTATGCGTTTGCTCTTGAACAACTGGAAGCGGCATTTTACACTAAAGTGGTAAATAGTTTCTACGGAAATATCTCAGATCCAGAAAAAACCTTGCTAACTGATCTTTATAATCATGAAATCATTCATCGCGATTTCTTTGGAGCCGCGATTGCATCGGTAGCAGATCCAGCTCAAGTGTTGCCGGAATTAGAGTTTAATTTTGACAGTATAGATTTCAGTAATCGCGATCAGGTTCTAGCAACCGCTAAAGTCCTTGAAGATACTGGCGTCAAGGCTTATAATGGAGCGGCAAGATATTGAAAAAACCCTGATTACTTAACGGTAGCCGGTAAAATAGTTTCTGTAGAAGCCCGACATGCTTCAGCTATTGCAACTGCAATAAATCCTGATTCCACAGATTTTGCAGGAGATAATGTATTAATTGATTTAGGAGGTTCTGGTATTGCTTACGATGCTGCTTTGAAACCTTCTGAAGTATTGGCCGCCGTTGTTAAAACAGGATTTGTGGTCACACCTTTCACAGCGATGAACTTAGAATAAAGTAATTGTCAATTAAAATCATTAAAATTTAAAAAGAAACATATCATGAATATCATAAAATTTTTAGACGAATTTACCAACGAAAGCCTTTTAGAGAAAAAGTCATCACGACGTGATGCCTTCGGTACACTAAGTTCCTTCGGGAAAAAAGCAGCACTTGCCGCTATTCCATTTGGATTGGCAGGCGCAAGCAACAAAGCATTTGCGATGCAATCTTCTGGAGATCCCACTTCTGCATTAGAATTGGCTCTAACATTGGAATATCTTGAAAAAGAGTTCTATAATCTAGGATTGGAAAGTGGTGTTATTTCTGATGATGATATGTTAATATTTGAAACCATATCTAAGCACGAGGATGCACACGTTGCATTTTTATTGGACGCATTAAAAGAGAATGCCGGACCTAAGCCTACCTTTGACTTTACAGGTAAACCAGGCGGTCTTGATCTGGATCCATTTATGAAAAAGGATGGTACGACCAAAGAAATGGCCTATCAGCAGTTCATGGCTTTGGCTCAAGGTTTTGAAGATACCGGCGTACGTGCCTATAAAGGTCAGGCGGTGGCATTGTCTTCTAAAAATGACCTGCTTGATTATGCACTGCAAATACACTCTGTAGAAGCACGTCATGCGTCACAAGTACGTAGGATGCGTATAGAGAAAGGCTGGATCACTAAAGCAGAAAACACATTGCCTGCTCCATTTGCGGCTATATATGCCGGCGAGGATAACACCATGCAAGGTGGTGTTCAACTTTCTGGAAAATTCGCTGAATATGGCGGTGATAATGCCCTCACGGAAGCCTTTGACGAACCACTACCTAAAGAAGACGTTTTAGCAATAGGAGGTATCTTTATTGTTCCGGAAAATTAATTTATTGAATAGATGTTCTAAAGGCTGCCAATTGGCAGCCTTTTTTTATGGAAAATAGCTTACAAATGGAAGTCCTTTCGTAAAACAGACATTATTGCCCAAAAATTACCGCTTCTAAGGTCAATTTTAAGTGTCAAAATCTTCAAACTCCTGAAGTTTTGCATGTCGCTCCCCGCCGTTTATTATGGTATCTTTGCAGGCAAAAAAAAAGAAGATGCACCAGATCCTGCACCGGTATTTTCAGAACTTTAATAACGCCTTAATAGATAGGGGCCTGGAACCTGCTTATGCAGATCCGCTAAGTGTTCTGATCAATTTTGCACTCTTGGTCGTTGTTCTTATCCTTTTGGATCGAATACTTCGCAAGGTGGTTCAGGAATTTTTTAAAGCCTTTACCAACAAGACCAAAAGTACCTTTGACGATTACTTGATTCTCACCAATTTTCCTCGATATGTCGCGCATATCATTCCCATTAACATACTCAAATATGTGCTCGCGATCATGTTGCACGGCAGTTATCCGCTTATACTGAATTGGTCGACCAAAGTCATAAATGTGTATGTGATTATCTTGATACTTAAGATTTTACGAAGTGTTCTGCGCACTACGCGAAACTTTTTTGAGACCAAGGAAAAATACCACGATAAGCCCTTACAGAGTTACGTACAGGTTACGATGCTTTTTTTATGGGCTCTGGCCGCTTTTTTTATCATTCTTGAAATTTTCGATAAAGAGGCTGGCAAACTTGCGCTGCAACTGGGAACCACATCTGCGGTACTCCTGCTTATCTTTAAGGATACCATACTGGGTTTTGTCGCGTCCATACAGGTTTCCATAAATGATATTGTGCGCATAGGAGATTGGATTACCTTTAGCAAATTTGGTGCAGACGGTACGGTTACCGAAATCAACCTGGCCACCGTACGCGTACAGAATTTTGACAATACCTATACCACGATCCCTACCTATAGCTTGATTTCAGATTCTTTTCAAAACTGGCGCGGGATGCAGGACAGTGACGGGCGGCGCATAAAAAGGGCTATTTTTATTAAACAGCGCTCTGTGCGCTTTCTTACCGCCGAAGATATAGAAGAACTTAAAAAAATACAGCTCATCGCACCTTATATTGAATACCGCGAGAAGGATGTGGAGCACACCAACCGGGTGCACAATGCGGACAAGAGCCTGCTCATTAACGGCAGAAATCAGACCAATTTGGGTATTTTTAGACGCTATATTGATGCTTTACTACATGAAAACCCGGCGATAAACAAAGATCTATTCCTTATGGTAAGGCACCTTGCCCCGACTCCTCAAGGTATTCCGCTAGAAGTTTTTTGCTTCAGTAAAGACAAGCGCTGGGAGATTTATGAGCACATACAGGCTGATATTTTTGACCATATCATCGCCGCCGTGCCGTACTTTAAACTGGAACTTTTTGAAGAATTATCCGGTTCCGATTTTCCTGCTCCAAAATCGGCTTCGGAAGCTTAAAATCGATGTTTTTAAACCAATGCTATTTTACTTTCCACAATGGAGCATGCTCCCTTGTATTGTAATATTTTACAAAAAAGCATGCATCTGTAGTGCGCAGCGGAAGGTTATTTTGAATTTTGAATTCCATATTTCGAATTCTGATTAAAAACCCCATTCTGTGGCTAAAAACGCCTTTTTAAGGAGGTTTTTCTCTTACTTTATCAAAAAGGCTAATGCACTTCGAATGTGTAATAATAGCCGCGTTTACTGAACTCTAAACCCTAAACTTCAAACTTCAAACCCTAAACTCCAAACCCCAAACCCCAAACTCTAATTTATTCAGTTCCAATAGTCATCGCAAATACTTAAAATTGCCTGTAAATAGTCTTAAACATATTCTTAGCCAGACTAGAAAGTATAATTACTTCAGAATATTTAGGATAAAATAATGCGTATGCGCTGCGTTAAAATAAACTTATAAGCCAAAAAAAAGAGTTTATAAAACACGTTCTTTGATTGTATTTATCTGTGATTTTTAGAATTACAAACTTTTAAACAGCAGCTTAACTACACTATATAAAACTAACTTTATATGCAAGATATCAATACCGTCAAGCCGGAGAGCATTTCGCAATCCTTTACCCAATTCTCTCAAAGATTCATGGATCAACTCCCTGGTATAGCCATAGGCATTGGTATTATCGTACTCGGTGTACTAATAGGTGCGCTCATAGGTGATTTTGTGCGCAGGCGTTTGTCAAAACGTACCAATGATCCGCTGATGAGCAGCTTTCTGGGCAAGACGATCCGTATTGTTTTTATTTTGGTCTCCATTATGATTGCCTTGAGGGCTGCGGGACTTGATGGTATTGCGACAGGTATTTTTACTGCGGCCGGTGCCAGTGCCGTAGTTTTGGGTTTTGCTTTTAAAGATATAGGCGAGAATTTTATTGCCGGTATCATACTTTCCTTCAACCGACCCTTTAACATAAATGACACCGTAGAAATGGGCAGTAACTTTGGCAAGGTAAAAGCCCTTGAATTCCGTTATACTAAATTAAAAACCTTTGATGGCAAAGATGTTTATATCCCCAATAGTGATGTGCTCACACAACCGGTCACCAATTATACCGAAGATGGTTTCTTTAGATGGAGCTTCGTCATAGGGATCGCCTATGAAGATAATATTGAAGGCGCAAAAAAAACAGTTATGGAAGCCCTGCGTGCACAGCCTGATGTCATTGAGGACGCCGAACACGAAAACTTTGTGATCGAAGATGAACTCGCAACCAGTACCGTTAACCTCAAAGTGTTTTTCTGGGTAGATACCAAAGATTTCAGAAGGATGGCATTGATTACAAAGGGAAATGTGGTACGCTGCGTGAAAGAGGCACTTGAAGATAATGGCTACTATATGCCAGCCGATATTCAGGAAATTAAACTTTATGGCGGTGAGAAAGATTTCC
>JBDNGW010000123.1:0-4413 GCA_041689735.1 Leeuwenhoekiella sp.
AAGAACAAAATGCCGAAAATCAGATCATTTTTTCCCCGGCCCTAAAGGGAATAATCGGATTTTCTACGTTTGAACCAACTTGAAACATTCATGATTTCAATTTTAACAATAATAGCAACGCTACATTAAACTAGAGCCATGTTTATTAAAAATATCGTTACGCAATCGACTATATTATGTTTTCGCTCAATTTATTGCCTTCAATTATTTTAACAATCTCTGGAATTTATTTTCCATTTCAATTTTTCATTAAAAAGTTATGATGTGTTTTAAAAAATTCTTTCAATTGTCAAAAGTCATGCGGATTACTATAATCTTGTCTTGTCTATTCGGTCAGGCAATTGCACAGACTGATCGCAAAACGGATTCTGTTTCACATAAAATAGAAGCTGCTGAGCAAATTAATCCAACAACCGTGCAATTGATATTTACAGACAATCATCGCCTTACCATTGATTTTTATGGAGAAAATATTTTTCGTGTATTTGAAGATATTTCCGGTGGAATTATTGCCCAACCAGAATCCACGCCACCTGCAAATATTTTGTTCGAAAATCCGAGGAAACCTGTAGGTCAACTTACACTAAATAATGATGTGATCAAGATTACAATTGCTTCGGCAAAAATCTCTGTAGAAATCGATAAGAACACTTCGCTGATCAAAGTGATCGATAAGGCCACTAATAAAACAGCATTGGAAACCTTAAAGCCTGTTGCGTTTGATGATGGAAAAGTAACGCTTGTTTTAAAAGAAACTCCGGATGAGTATTTTTATGGGGGCGGTGTACAAAATGGACGTTTTTCCCACAAAGGTAAAAGTATTGCGATAGTAAATGAAAATAGTTGGACAGATGGAGGGGTGGCTTCGCCAACACCTTTTTATTGGTCAACAAATGGATATGGAGTACTGTGGTACACATTTAAGCCAGGCAAGTATGACTTTGGAGCTAAGAAAAAAGGAGAAGTAATCCTTACGCACGACAGCGATTACCTCAATGTATTTTTTATGGTAAATGATGGGGCTGCTGATCTATTGAATGATTTTTACCAATTGACAGGTAAACCTATTTTGTTGCCCAAATTTGCTTTCTACGAAGGGCATTTAAATGCATATAACCGCGACTACTGGAAAGAAGATAGCACGGGAATTCTTTTTGAAGATGGCAAATATTACAAAGAAAGTCAGAAGAATAATGGCGGTTTAAAAGAATCACTAAATGGAAAAAAAACAATTACCAATTTTCTGCCCGTGCAGTAATTGACAGGTATCAAAACAGTGACATGCCTTTTGGATGGATATTGCCCAATGATGGTTATGGTGCAGGTTATGGACAAACCAGTACATTGGACAGCAATATTGCCAACTTAAAATCTTTTGGTGAATATGCACGGAACCACGGAGTGCAAATTGGCCTTTGGACACAATCTGATCTACACCCCAAAGAAGGAGTAAGCGCACTGTTGCAAAGGGACATAGTGAAAGAAATGCGGGATGCCGGTGTGCGGGTGCTGAAAACGGATGTAGCATGGGTAGGTGAGGGTTACTCCTTCGGTTTGAATGGAGTTGCAGACGTTGCAAACCTTTTATCGTATTATGCAAATGACGCCAGGCCTTTTTTTATTACAGTTGATGGATGGGCCGGTACACAACGCTATTCAACTGTATGGAGCGGCGACCAAACCGGTGGCAATTGGGAATACATCCGTTTTCATATACCTACTTTTATTGGTGCAGGGCTATCGGGAATGTCAAATATCACATCGGATATGGATGGCATTTTCGGTGGTGAAAATCCTGTGGTAAATGCTCGGGAGTTTGAATGGAAAACGTTTACACCGATGCAATTGAACATGGATGGCTGGGGCACAAATCCAAAATATCCGCAAGCCCTGGGAGAACCTACCACCTCTATCAACCGTACTTATCTCAAATTGAAATCGGCGCTTCTTCCCTACACCTACAGCATCGCAAAAGAGGCGGTGACTGGATTGCCAATGATCCGCGCTATGTTCTTAGAGGAAAAGAATCCTTATACCCTTGGAGCTGCAACAGAATATCAATTTATGTATGGCCCTTATCTATTAATTGCACCTATTTATCAATCCACAAAAATGGATAAAGACGGGAATGACATCCGTAACAATATCTATTTGCCACAAGGAAACTGGGTTGATTATTTTTCAGGAGAGGAATATTTGGGAGACTGTATTATTAATAGCTTTGATGCACCTATCTGGAAGCTGCCTGTATTTATAAAGAGGGGAGCTATTATTCCAATGAACAACCCCAATAACAACGTAGCTGAAATTGATAAAAGTTTACGCAGCTATGAAGTGTACCCTTTCGGAAAAACTTCTTTTACCCAATATGATGATGATGGGGTAACCGAAGCTTATAAAAATGGCACGGGAACTACCACCCTTATAGAGTCAAATTTAGCCAGTGATGAGGCAATTATCACGGTGCATGCTGCCAATGGAAGTTTTAATGATTTTGTAAAACAAAAAGCAACAGTCTTTAAAATTAATATAACTGCTAAATCTAAAAAGGTAACTGCACGTATTGGTGGAAAAAAACAGAAACTTAAAGAAGTA
This sequence comes from Leeuwenhoekiella sp., assembly GCA_041689735.1. Lineage (GTDB taxonomy): Bacteria > Bacteroidota > Bacteroidia > Flavobacteriales > Flavobacteriaceae > Leeuwenhoekiella. The sequence continues at coordinate 2,596 of JBDNGW010000123.1, forward strand.
AATACGTTGGAAGCCTTTAATAAAAACAGCAACGTGTATTTTTATAACGCTGCGCCAGATTTAAATCAGTTTTCAACACCGGACAGTTCCTTTGAAAAAGTAAAAATAATTAAGAACCCACAGAGTTGGGTAAAAGTGGAAAGTATTGATGTTAGCAGGAATGAAATTACCGTAGAAATTGACGGTTTTGAATTTAAACCGGCAGACAAACTAAAACAACATTCGGGAGATTTAGTAATGCCGGCAAATGTACAGGTATCTGATAGCAGTAAAACAGCCTATTCACTAAATCTTACATGGAATACCGTTCCCAATGCCGATTTTTATGAAATAGCATTTGAGGATATGAATTATACAGCGATAAGAAGTACCCACTTTTTATTTGAGAACCTACAACCGGAGACTGTTTATAGTTTCAAAATTAGGGCCGTAAACAAAAGTGGTCATACGGAATGGGCAACTTTTCAGGCCAAAACTAAATCCAATCCTTTGGAGTTTGCCATTCATGATATTGCTGCACAATCATCAGCTGAAGACCAAGGTGGATACGAAATTAGTAACCTGTTTAACTTTGATGAAAAAGACACTTGGCATACAAAATATGGGCAAAAGGCAATCCCTTTCGATTTTATAATTAATTTAAAAACCATAAATGAATTGGATAGATTTGAATATCTGCCCCGTATTGATGGCGGTAATGGAGTTATCACAAACGGAAATGTTCGATATAGTTTAGATGGAAATAATTGGATAGATGCAGGAAAATTTGAATGGGAAAAAGAAAATGCTACCAAAACTTTTGATTTTGCCGATCGTCCTTCTGTTCAATATATAAAAATTTCTGTGACAGATGCTTCAAATGATTATGGCTCAGGCAACGAACTTTACGTATTTAAAGTGGCCGGTACATCGGGTTATCTGCCAGGGGATATTAATAGTGACTTTAAAATTGATGATAACGATCTTACATCCTACAGGAATTATACAGGATTGAAAAAAAGGGGATGCCGATTTTGAAGGATATATAAGTAAGGGTAATATTAATAAAAATGATCTAATAGACGCTTATGATATTTCAATAGTAGCCAGTCAGTTGGATGGAGGTATAAAAATGAAGGACAGCATTGCAAAAGTATCCGGTTCTCTACAAATAAGCACTTCAAAACAGAGCTACAAAAAAGGCGAAACCATTGAGGTTATGGTTAAAGGAGTAAATCTTACCAATGTAAATGCATTAAGTTTTGCGTTGCCATACAACCAACAGGAATATGAATATGTAGGTGTGCAGTCGCTCAACACTGGTGATATGGAAAATTTTACTAATGATCGGTTACATACAGATGGTAGTAAAGTGCTTTATCCAACGTTTGTAAATAAGGGGGATAAAGCGGAACATAATGGAAGTGAAAATCTTTTCATCATCAAATTAAAAGCAAAACAAAATATGACATTTAATCTAAAACTTGAGCGTGGTCTTTTGGTAGATAAGGGGTTGAAGTACATTAAATTTTAGCAATGAAATAAGTAAACGAATTCATCTAAATACAGTTATCAAAAGGAATAATGAATGCATGAGAAAATTTAAATATTTATTTTGGGTAGCTTTTGTTAGCAGTACTATTTATAGATAGGTACAATTTGTAACTGTTTCAGAAACAACTTAGAGTTTGTATTGGTTTTAATCTCTACTGGGTTTAATTCCCCGAGGCTTGCCTCGTTAATTATTGCTATTTTGTGACTCGATGTCACAAAATAGCAAATTTATACATAAGAGTCATAACGTAACGGTGCTTCTGTACCATTTGGTCAGTAGTGCGA
>JBDNGW010000124.1:0-3438 GCA_041689735.1 Leeuwenhoekiella sp.
GAGTGGGCAATGAGAATAGGAGATTGTATACTGTAAAATGTATAAAGTAGACTGTATATTGCATAATGTATAAAGTAGACTGTATAAAGTACACTGTGCTTTGAAAGTACATTGTTCAATCTACGTTATACAGACTTCGAAGGGACATTTTACAAACTATAATCTACAGTTTAGAGATCTTCTAGGTCTAGATAGTATTGCTTTGAAAGGACATTGTACAATCTAAAGTATACAAATTTCAAAAGGACATTGTATAATCTACAGTCTACAGATTTCCCGGGTCCATATAGTTTCGTTTTGAAAGTACATTGTACAGTCTACAGTCTACAGATTTTTGCAAAGGACATTGTACAAAATACAATCAACGCTATACAGTATACCTATTTCGAATTGACATCGTACAATATACAATCTACAGTATGCACATTTTTTGCAAACGACATTGTACAATTTACAGTATACAAATTTTGACTACAGTTTTTACAGCGAAAGATAGATAAAAAAGAACGCCATTCCATTGTTCATAGCGTGCAGTGCCATTGCCCACGGGAGGTTTTTGTTGCTGATCTTTACCCAGCCTATCATAAAACCGGCAAGAATGCGCGGGAGTATCAATAAAAATAGGGCAAGGTTAATTGTAAAATGGTCTACATAATTGGTAATGTGTACAAAACCAAAAACCAGTGAAGTTATGATCCAGATCAAGACTTCATAACGACATAGCCAGTTTCTTATGTTTAAGGTTCGCTCTCGCGGAATTAACTGCTGCGCGATATATGCAACAGTGAATAAAAAAACTCCCGTGAAAGTCAACTTTAGACCCCAGTGAACATCTAGCGGAACAAAGCGCAGCAAGAAAAACACCGGCCAGATCACGATAAAAAGTATTAGTTCTATATGTGAGGGTTTGAGGAGCGAGCGGAACATCATCTCCTCAATAACCGGGGCGACCACAACGATCATGATCAAGGCCCGCAATGGATTTTCGGTCAGCATTTCCATAATAAAACTTTGCTCGTAGGAAGCGGTATCCAGATTAGGGAACAGGTTGTGGAGCACTGTAGAAAGTAAGCCATAAAGCAAATACAGTCCTACGAGATAGAAAAAGCTGCGCAGGAGGATCACTAATTTTGCGGGTAGGTTCATAAGTTATTCGGAAACTTTGGCAAGTTACAAAAATGACGATTCAGTTGTTCCTGCCTTTTTTTGGGTTTGAATATTGGATTGAATTATAGTCGATTTTGGTTGATTTGGACTGATTTTATTGTTTTTAGGTTGAAAATGGTCATTCCCCGCAATTTCTATTTTTCCCCTTCCGCGGAAGCGAAAAACAAAAGTGGCAAAAATAACTGCCAACCTGTCACAACAATTCCACTGGCACAAAGATTGACATTTAAGTAATAGAAAAAAATAAATAATAATTAAACCATATATAAGATGAGTAAGATCATAGGAATTGACTTGGGTACTACCAACTCCTGTGTTGCCGTAATGGAAGGTAACGAGCCGGTAGTAATACCAAATGCAGAAGGTAAAAGAACAACCCCATCAGTTATCGCCTTTGTTGAAGGTGGTGAGATTAAAGTGGGAGATCCTGCAAAACGTCAGGCCGTAACAAACCCCCAGAAAACCGTTGCGTCCATTAAGCGTTTTATGGGCAGTAAATTTTCTGAATCCAAAGGGGAATCAGAACGTGCTGCTTATAAAGTTGTAAAAGGTGATAATGACACTGCCCGTATAGATATTGACGGGAGAATGTACACGCCACAGGAATTGAGTGCGATGATCCTTCAGAAAATGAAGAAAACTGCTGAGGATTACCTTGGACAGCCCGTAACACGTGCAGTAATCACTGTGCCGGCTTATTTCAACGATAGTCAGCGCCACGCCACAAAAGAAGCTGGCGAGATTGCGGGACTTAAAGTGGAACGTATTATCAATGAGCCTACTGCGGCTGCGTTGGCATACGGTCTTGATAAGAAAGATACTGATCAGAAAATTGTGGTATTTGACTTTGGTGGTGGTACGCATGACGTTTCCATCCTAGAGTTGGGTGACGGGGTTTTTGAAGTGCTTGCCACAGATGGCGATACACAGTTAGGTGGTGATGTTGTAGATAATAAAATCATTGACTGGTTGGCCGATGAGTTTAAGAAAGATTAAGACATAGATCTTAAAAAAGATCCTATGGCACTTCAACGTCTCAAAGAAGCTGCCGAAAAAGCAAAAATCGAGCTTTCTTCTGCTTCACAGACCGAAATTAACTTGCCTTATGTCACGGCTACTGCTAGTGGCCCAAAACACTTGGTACGCACATTGACTCGTTCTAAATTTGAGCAGTTAATTGACGATCTAGTAAAAAAAACGATCGCTCCTTGCGAAACTGCACTTAAAGCTGCCGGACTTTCAAAAAGCGATATTGACGAGATCATTCTTGTAGGTGGTTCTACTAGGATCCCAGCCGTACAGGAAGCTGTGGAGAAATTTTTTGGCAAAAAGCCAAGCAAAGGCGTAAACCCAGATGAGGTAGTTGCCGTAGGTGCAGCGATACAAGGTGGTGTGTTGACCGGTGATGTAAAAGATGTATTGCTTCTTGATGTTACTCCACTTTCCCTAGGTATTGAAACCATGGGCGGTGTATTGACCAAACTGATCGAGTCCAATACAACGATACCAACTAAAAAGTCTCAGGTATTCTCAACTGCGGCAGATAACCAGCCCAGTGTAGAGATTCACGTATTGCAAGGGGAACGCCCCATGGCAAATGATAACAATACTATAGGTCGTTTCCATTTGGACGGTATTCCACCATCTCAGCGCGGTACGCCACAGATTGAAGTGACTTTTGATATTGATGCAAATGGTATTATTAAAGTTTCTGCAACGGATAAGGCTACCAACAAAACTCAGGATATTCGTATTGAAGCTTCTTCTGGATTAACTGAAGAAGAAATCAAGAAAATGAAGTCTGATGCTGAAGCCAATGCTGAAACGGATAAGAAAGCGAAGGAAACCGCCGAAACGCTGAATGAAGCAGACGGTATGATCTTCCAGACTGAAAAGCAGCTGAAAGAATTTGGTGACAAATTATCTGCCGATAAGAAAAAATCTGTAGAAGAAGCCCTTAAAGAATTGCACATGGCTTATGCTTCCAAAGATCTTGAGAAAATCAAGACAGCGCTTGATAAAATCAATGAAGCTTGGAAAGTTGCTTCTGAGGAAATGTACAAAGCGCAAGCCGATACAGGCCAAGCTGAAGGAGAATCCAAAGCCGATACCGATGGAGATAAAGCCGAAGACGGAAAAGCTGAAGGAGGTTCTTCAAAAAGCGATGTAGAAGATGTGGATTTTGAAGAAGTAAAGTAAGCAGAGAACCAAATTCCGCCAAAGCGGAATTTGTGTGAATCGCTTATACCGGCGTAGGCCGGTATCTTCACA
>JBDNGW010000125.1:0-7471 GCA_041689735.1 Leeuwenhoekiella sp.
CTTTCTCTTTGCGTGTCCTGCTGTCTATTCCAAAGTATTTTACATCAAATACATCACCTAAGTTTACCACATCGGTCACGTTTTCGGTACGTTCCCAGGCCAGTTCAGAAACATGCAGAAGAACCTCGTTGCCAGGAGCATCGATATATTCTACCACCGCACCAAAATCAAGCATTTTAATAGCTTTTACCTGATACGTATTTCCTACTACTGGCTTAAACGTAATGGAATCAATTTTCGCCAGTACAGCATCGATACCTTCTTGACCAGTACCCAGAATTTCCACGAGACCTTCTTCGGTAACGGGATCTTCGTTGATTACAATGGTCGTTTTAGTCATTTTCTGAAGTTCCTGAATCACTTTTCCACCAGGGCCTATCAATGCACCTATAAATTCATTAGGTATGGTCACGGTCACCATTTTTGGTGCGTGGGCTTTCACATTTTCATTGGGCGCTGCAATGGTTTCAGTCAGTTTATCAAGAATATGCAATCTTCCTGAAGACGCTTGTTTGAGTGCCTTAACAAGAATTTCATAAGAAAGACCCTTCACTTTTATGTCCATTTGGCAAGCGGTAATCCCGTCTGCAGTACCGGTCACTTTAAAGTCCATATCGCCCAGGTGATCCTCATCTCCTAAAATATCGCTTAAAACGGCATATTTTCCGCTCTCTGCGTCAGAAATCAGACCCATTGCAATGCCAGAAACCGGTTTTATCAGCTTAATTCCTGCATCCATAAGAGCCATGGTACCGCTACAAACGGTAGCCATAGAAGAAGAGCCGTTAGATTCCAATACTTCTGCAACCACTCTCACGGTGTAAGGGCAATCGGCCGGAATCATTCCTTTTAGTGCGCGTTGTGCCAGGTTACCGTGACCTACTTCCCTACGCGATGTACCACGTATGGGCCGCGCCTCACCGGTGGAAAAAGGAGGGAAGTTATAATGTAGGTAAAAAGTTTCCTCACCTTCATAAGAAGGCATGTCAATCTGGTTGGCTTCGCGCGAAGTACCCAGCGTTACGGTAGCAAGTGCCTGCGTTTCACCACGGGTAAAAATGGCAGAACCATGTGTAGAGGGCAGATAATCTACCTCACACCAGATAGGACGAATCTCATCGGTTTTTCTTCCATCAAGGCGTAAACCTTCGTTGAGTGTAAGATCGCGGACGGCCTTTTTCTCTGCTTTGTAGAAGTACTTAGAAATCAGATTTCTATTTTCTTCTTCAGAAAAACTGGCTTTTACTCCTTCTTTTATTTCTGCGAAAGCGCTACTGCGTTCCTGTTTAGAAGAACCGTTTTTGGCAATAGCATATACTTTATCATAAGTGAGATCGTGAACTTTTTTAGAAAGTTCTTCATCTTCACGCTCTTTGTCGTACTTACGGACTTCTTTTTTACCGAATGCTTCAGCTAGTTTTACTTGAGCCTCACATTGTTTTTTTATGGCTTCATGTGCAAATTTAATTGCCTCTATCATTTCTTCTTCAGAAATTTCTTTCATCTCTCCTTCCACCATCATCACAGATTCTGCTGAAGCACCTATGACCATGTCAATATCACTTTCAGCAAGCTGAGCACGGGAAGGGTTGATAATAAACTCACCATTTATGCGACCTACGCGCACTTCTGAAATGGCACATTCAAACGGAAAGTCTGAAAGTTGAATTGCGGCAGAAGCGGCAAATCCTGCCATTGCATCTGGCATTACGTCCTCGTCATGAGACATGAGTTGGATCATCACTTGCGTCTCCTGGTGATAATCTTTGGGGAATAGTGGGCGCAGTACGCGATCTACCAAACGCATGGTCAAAACCTCCCCATCACTGGGACGTGCCTCCCGTTTAAAGAAGCCGCCGGGATAACGTCCCGCTGCTGCGAATTTCTCACGATAATCTACCGTCAAGGGCAGGAAATCAAGATCTTTTTGCTCATATCCCGAAACTACGGTACAGAGCAACATGCATTTGCCGGACTGTACAACGACAGAACCATGGGCCTGTTTTGCGAGTTTGCCGGTCTCGATGGAAATTTCTCTTCCATCGCCAAGGTCTACGACCTGTTTAAATGTTTGTGGAATCATAATGTATTTTTCATTTGTACCGCTGGGCGGTACTATTGTACAATTGCGCTTATTCAGTGAAAATAAAGCGCCTGGCCGTTGTGTTGTGTGTAGTGAGTTGACCAATGAAAAACCTAGTGATAGCTTTCCATGCCACATGGTATGTGGTAATCGGTTTGCCTAAGAGCTTGTTTAAAGTGACTCCTTTCTGATTTATCCCGATAGCTATCGGGATGAACCGTGGCGTCGTCTAAAAGTTATTGAATATCCTGATATTCAACAACTTTGATACTTAGCCAGAACCACAAACCATTAAAAATCAGTTTGAATTGACTTTAAACAAGCCTCTAAAGGCAAAATAAAAAGGGGCATAAAGCCCCTTGATAATTATTTTCTTAGATTAAGCTCTTTAACGATAGCACGATATCTTATAACATCTTTTTTAGTAAGATAATCTAAAAGTGCCCTGCGCTTTCCTACAAGCATTACTAGAGAACGCTCCGTGTTATAATCTTTACGGTTATTCTTTAAATGTGCGGTAAGGTGTTCGATACGGTGGGTAAAAAGTGCAATCTGCCCTTCTGCGGAACCGGTATCGTTTTTATCTTTTCCGTGCTTTGCGAAAAGCTCGTCTTTTTGTGCTGCGTCTAAGTACATGCCAATATTATTTAAATGATTTTTATGTAAATAACGGGTTATCCGTTAAGGCGGCAAAGTTACATTTTTTTAAACAGTATGCTTCTCTTTTAAAAATTAGTTTCTCACAGGCTTATTTTGAATCAGGTCCAAGTAAAGGTTTACTTTTTTCTTTAGTTTACTGCGGTGGGTGATAAAATCGAGAAAACCGTGTTCCTGTAAAAATTCTGCTGTTTGAAAACCGTCTGGCAACTCTTTTCCCGTGGTATCGCGAACCACGCGGGGGCCGGCAAAACCTATAAGCGCACCGGGTTCAGAGATATTAATATCGCCAAGCATGGCAAAGGATGCCGTTGTGCCACCGGTTGTTGGGTCAGTACATAAGGAGATGTACGGAATTTTCGCATCGTCCAACTGTGCCAATTTTGCTGATGTTTTTGCCAATTGCATCAGGGAAAGCGCCGCTTCCATCATCCGGGCACCGCCAGATTTTGAGATAATCATGAGCGGAATCTTGTTTTTTAACGAATAATCGGCCGCACGGGCTATTTTTTCACCTACAACAGAACCCATAGATCCAGCAATAAATTTAAAATCCATTGCGGCAATTACGATTTCCTTGCCCATACTTTTACCTACCGCAGTGCGAACCGCATCTTTAAGTCCGGTTTTTTCCTGTGCACTTTTAAGGCGCTCGCTGTACTTTTTACTGTCCTCAAAATCCAACGGATCTTTTGAGGTCATGTTTTTATCAAATTCCTTAAACTTATTATCGTCAAATAAAATCTGAAAATACTCCTCGCTGTTAATGCGCACATGGTAATCATCTTCTGGGCTTACATAAAAATTCTTGGCCAGTTCCTCAGCGTCAATGATTTTTCCGGTAGGCGATTTATACCAAAGTCCTTTGGGAACATCCTTTTTATTTTCCGTGGCCGTTTGTATCCCTTTTTCCTTTCTTTTAAACCAAGCCATAGCTGTTCTTTATTTTATGAAACCATTCTATGCCCACAAAAGTCATAGAATGGTTTTGATTACATTTTAGTGATGACCAACGTATTCTTAAAGTTGGTTTACATTATTAAGATCTTCAAAGGCCTTTGTGAGCCTGGAATTGAATGAATCTTCACCCTTGCGCAACCACACGCGTGGATCGTAGAATTTTTTGTTCGGGCTATCTGGGCCGTCAGGATTTCCTATTTGATTTTGCAGGTAAGCAGCATTTGCGTCAAAATATTTACGAATACCTTCGGTAAAAGCCCATTGCAGGTCAGTATCTATATTCATTTTGATCACGCCATAACCTATCGCTTCCCGTATTTCCTCAACGCTTGAACCGCTACCGCCGTGAAAAACAAAGTCTATCGTGTTTTCTGGAAGGTCATGTTTTTTAGAAAGATGTTCCTGGGAGTTCTTTAGGATTTTAGGGGTCAATTTTACGTTGCCCGGTTTGTAAACACCGTGCACGTTACCAAAGGCCGCCGCAATGGTAAATTGATCACTCACTTCTTTAAGTTGCTCATACGCGTAGGCTACTTCTTCCGGTTGCGTGTACAATTTAGAATCATCTATATCGCTGTTGTCCACACCGTCCTCTTCACCACCGGTTATGCCCAGTTCAATTTCCAGGGTCATATCCATCTTACTCATACGCTTTAGGTATTTTTTGCAGATCTCGATATTTTCTTCCAGAGGTTCCTCGCTTAGATCTAGCATGTGAGAACTGAAAAGGGAATGGCCAAATTGCTCATAATGCTTTTCTGAAGCATCGAGCAGACCGTCTATCCAAGGCAAGAGTTTTTTAGCACAATGGTCTGTATGCAAGATCACGGTCGCACCATATTTTTTTGCCAGTTCGTGTACGTGTTTTGCCCCTGCAACGCCGCCGGCCACAGCCGCTTGCTGGTTATCATTGGGTAGGCTTTTACCTGCGTTGAACTGCGCCCCACCGTTAGAAAATTGAAGGATTACGGGAGCGTTTAATTTGGCAGCGGTCTCCAGCACACCATTGATGGTGTTAGAACCTATAACGTTTACCGCAGGAAGTGCATAACCATGCTCTTTGGCATGTTTAAAAATTTCTTGAACTTGTTTTCCGGTGGCTACACCTGGCTTAATATGATTACTCATGTGTTTTACTATTTTTATAGTTGCGATTGTAAAAATAAGAAAATAAGCCGTGAATATCTTTAGAACGGGTAATTAATGCCAACATTGAAAACCGCGTCGCTAAAATTATAATTTTTGAACCATCTGTTGCCCAGATCAAGAGCGGGGTTGTAGGTTTTAAAACCAATGTCAAAACGCATTACAAAGAAGTTGAAATCATAGCGCAGCCCAAAACCAGATCCCACTGCAATATCTTTCAGGCTTTTAAAATCATTGAACCGCGCCTTGGGATCTTCCACATTATCGAGCACATTCCAGATATTGCCCACATCTATAAAAAGTGCACCCTTTAAATCTCCCAGCACGCTAAAGCGATGTTCCACATTAAAGGCCAATTTCATGTTTGCTTCGTTGAATTCATTGGGACTGTTTGTACTCCCAGGACCTAAACGATATGCTTGCCAGGCGCGGTTATCATTCGCCCCGCCACCAAAGAAACTGCGTATAAAAGGAATGCTATTGCTGTTTCCATACGGGATCGCTATTCCGCCGAAGGCGCGAACCGCTAAAATATTGTCATTCTGAAAGTCCCAGTGTTTTATAAAGGTAAGTTCAGCCTTTGTGTACTGCGAAAAAGTAACTCCGAAAACTTTGGCGTCGCCATTAGAATCCCGCCCCAATTGGAGTTCATCTGCTGCAATGGACAATAAATTACCGGCCAACTCCAAACGTGCCCGAAAACTGGTGAATTCTTCATCAAAAATGCCTTTCCGGGTATTTTTCAAATAAGTAAAGCTCGATGCCAGGATAAGATTGTCTTCCGTAAGGCGGTCGCGACGTTCCTCAATGCGGTTTACCTGTAAAAGTTCATCACTTGTAACAGGAATTGTTCTGTTTTTAACCTGGTTTATAAAACTTAAAGCTCCATCGGGAATCCTTAATTTTGGGAGGCCTGTATCCAGTTTTTGTTCCGAGTAAAGCGGATTGTTGTCTGATAGATTGGCGCGGGCAATATCGTTGAGATTATCGTAGCTATTGTTGTAAACGTTGAAATAATTGTTAGTGTTCAGGTTACGGATATACTGAATATCTAGCAGGTCAAACCGATAATTGACATTGTTTGAAGGATTCCACTGGTAATCAATACCGGCAGTGAGGTTTTGCTTATCGAGCCCTATGTTCTGCTGTACGCCAAGACCAGTGGTAAAACTGGTGGAAGGTGCCATTTCTGGAGTGATAAAGCTGCCAGTGCGCAATGGAAAAAAGATCCGTGGAAGGCTAAAGTTGAGGTCAACACCCAGTTCTGTAATGTCAAAAAATGCGCTGGCATCATCTGGAGTTGCAGAGGCGCCAATGCTACCGCGACCAGAAAGTTGCAACGTTTCCATGCCGCCCAGTACATTACGCATCAACAAAGAACCACCACCAGCGATACCGAACTTTTGAATATTGGAACGTGAAACATCAAAGTTTACAGTGGCATTGAACTTGGGCAACGGTGTGAGGTAAAAATTGGCTATAAGGCTTCTTCCGGTGGAATCTGCAGGATCTTCGGTAAAGCGTAGATCGGGATATTTAAACGTGCGTAACTGCCCCAGACGAATGAGCGATTTATTGCGGGACTCATCGCTATAAACGTCTCCCGGATCTATAAAAATGGCATTGGTGAGATATCTTGGATTATAGATGATTTTTTCAAAACCGTAAAGCTGATAATCGTTAAAATAGGCGCTGTCTTTTGGGGAGTCGTTGCGCTTAGCGTACGTGTAATCTGTATATACCTTTACGGTGCTTATTCGATGTACCTTGAGCTGTTCCTGATAAACCGAATCCTGCGCCTTGACCTGTCGGTTTTTAATATAAAGCTCCAGATTTACCTTACGATCTGTATTTACGGTATCACCAATAAAACTAATGAATTCCTGATCAAAATAATACATACCGTTATTTCTGAACAGGTTTGTTAAACGTCTTGCCTCGCCGTTCAACTCAAGCCTTTTGTACTGGTTGCCCTGCGTAATTAGCGATTGTCTTTGATACTTGTTGTAAAGCGAATCAGCCTCTGGAGATTCTATAAAAGTCTTTAGGGAGTCAAGAATGTAGGGTTCACCGGTGGCGACCGTATAGTTTACTTTTCCTCGTTTAGTGGCGAGCGTATCAATGTCATAAGTGGCGGTGGCATTAAACCAACCGTTACTTTTATAATACTCGTCCAGTCTTTCCACAGAGCGCTGCGTGAGATTTTCTGAAATAATAGCGGGCGGTTCACCGGTACTTTTTAAGGCCTCGTTAAAGGCTATTTTTGTATCCAGGTAACGCTCTAGCTGTTTGCGGGAAATAACAGCGGTCCAGAACTTTCGCGTAGCATCATTTTGAATCGCTTTTGCCTGTAAAATACTATCTATATTTGGCCTCGCCCAGTTATAGATATATAGTCGCAGAGCCGAATTGAGTAGCGGAAGCCTGTTATTAGGCTGTTGATACGGGATATTCTTTATATTAGCCAGCTTATTTTCAACTCCATTTATTTTTATGGAATTTTCCATAAGCAGAAGTTTGTCCCCGGGCACGCGCTTCACCGCGTTGCATCCCGAAACGGTGTACAGAAGTACAATAAATAGTGTTATTTTCGTCAACAGGTGCTGCAAGGTGGGAATCGCTCAA
>JBDNGW010000126.1:0-8270 GCA_041689735.1 Leeuwenhoekiella sp.
CTAAGTAAGAAGTCAGTTTTCGCATGAATTGTTTTGGATCATTCTTATTGAGTTTACGATATCCTTTATAAAACTCTTTTATATCTTTTTTATCCTCTGGGAATATTCGCACGACCTCTTTCATATTTCCTATTTTAAAATAGTCGGCTCCTTTTTTTAGATAGTATTCATTTTCCATTTTAAACGTATAAAATGGATTTCCAGCCCGTGTTTTAAGTTTTTCGACTTTTGACAATGCTATGTATAAATTGAGATCCATTCCTGAATAGGCAACTTCATAAAAAGCATTTTTATCTACGTTGTGCGTACTACCGAGATCGAGCCGTTGAAAAGAAAGTCCATCCATTTGAAAAGCATTTATCTTTTCATTGGCCAACTGCACTTGAAAAAAGGATAATTTCCCTTCCGAATAAATGATTAGATGGTCATTACGTAGATCATAACGGGCCAGAATATTGTCGTAAGATTGGCCGTTGTATGTAATAGAGGTTTTGAAAGGTTTATAGCTTTTAAAATATCGGAAGTTATCCATGTCGCTTTTGAATAGGTCATAAAAGCGTATTCCATTAAAAACCGGAAGGTTTTCCTTACCTAAATGTGCATCCAAAAAGCTAACAGGATCTGAGAGTGCTATATTTTGTTGTGCTTGCACCGGTAAAGTAGTCATGCATATGAAAAGAAGAGCATAAAAGAACAGGCTACAAAATTTAAATTTTGATAGGCTAAAATGATATATGGGACTTAATTTTTCTTTCAAATTATTATTTTGAAGATCAATAGTACAGATTAAATTTTATAAATGCAATTGGCTCTAGTTTAGAGCAGCTATGGTATTTATTGCCCTTTCGTAAATCCCATCCCCAGCCCTTCCCCAAGGGAAGGGAGCCGATTCGGAACACGATTATATCTTGTTTGGACCTGAAAAAAGCCGTTTTTGATCAACTTTCGTTAAAAAACAACGTTGGATTAAACTAGAGCCATGCAATTCAATTAAAAAATGATTCATTTTTTTTGTTTTACTAAAATGAAAAAATGGGATTATTGGACTGATTTCAGTCTGATTTTGACCATTTTTCAGCGGTTTTGATAGTTTATCTTCCAGATTAGACTTTTAAGCGCTGCCTTACAACTTCATATAAAACAGCACCACAGGCCACGGAGACATTCAGGGAGCCTATCTTTCCGCTCATGGGGAGTTTGGCCCTGTGGTCGGACAATTTGAGGACTCCGGTTGTTACTCCTTTATCCTCACTTCCCATAACGATCGCAGTATGCTTATTAAGATCAAGGTCATAAAGCAGATCCTCTGTTTTTTCGGTGGCGGCCACTACCTGTACGCCGGAACCCTGCAAGTAAAAAATAGCGTCCTTTATATGGTCCACCTTGCAAATGGGAATGTTGAATATCGCCCCGGCCGAAGTCTTTATAGTATCCTCGGTCACCGGTGCCCCGCCGGATTTGGGAACAATTATGGCATCCACGCCTGTACATTCCGCGGTGCGTATGATCGCGCCAAAGTTGCGCACATCCGATATCTGGTCGAGCATTAGGAAAAGTGCTGGTTTTTCTGCCGCCAGAATGCCTTCGGCCACTTGGCCGAAATCGGCAAAACGAATAGGGGAAATGGTGGCCACGGCGCCCTGATGATTCTGCGATGAAAGTTTATGGAGTTTTTCTTCCGGCACATAGGAAACGGAGATGCCTTCCTCCTTGATCAACCGCTCCAATTGCTTGCTCAAGGGGTTGGAAAGTCCTTTCTGGAGGTATATTTTTCCTATTTCCTTTTTGGCTTTAATGGCCTCAATAATGGCGCGGGTGCTATAAATATTAGTTTCTTTGCTCATAGGGGCAAATTTAGCATTAAGTTTTATGGTTCTGAAAATAGGTATGCAAATACCTTAGGTGGTTTTAAATAAGAAAGGACCGCTTATTACACGGTCCCCTGGAAACTAAATTGGCTAATTAATTTAGTTTTTCTTTGTTCTAAAAGTGTTATTGGTATTTCTGTTGTCATATTCTACAAAAAATTCATATTCCGGCTGCATCTAGCTACAATTCTATCTTTTGCTATGGCTCCAATAAAATCGTCACCGTTATTAAAATCTCATCAAAGTAACACTATCACATAACGTATAGTCCTGCCCGTCATTTGTTACTGATGTATGATTTTCTTCAGAAATAGAATTAATATCTAGAGCTCAGAAAATGGAACTGTATATAAATAGGGGGATTTAAAGTATGCGCTCGTAAGCACTGTGCCACCCGCATCTGAATTGCTCCAAGTAAGTCCATTAGTCATCACATATTCTAGTCTGATCCTGAATTCATCTGTGTTCAAATAATCATTTTCACTCAAAGAAAGACTGCTTGCCACTTCTGCTAAAGAAGCGGTGATATCACCTACGGGAAGATCATTTATTCCTAAGGTAAAGGAGGATGAGGGGATTTCTTTTACAAATTCCTCTGTTCCAATCAAAGCAGCATCACGATACAGACCTGCATAAACTTTTACAGATTCCAGCAACTTACCGTTTTCCTCATCCTGTGCTTCTACGGTGATCGACCAGGCCACTGAAGGGTCGTTAAAATCAAAAGTGCCTGTATTTGTGCTCAACGTTCTCAAGATGCCACCAGAGGTCGTCGTATTAAGAACTTCATCTACGATCCTGTCCCCATCGCTGCAACCCCAGGCGAAGACCAGAAATAAAAAGCCAAATATTAGTTTTATATTTTTCATGTTAAGGATCTGTTCAGAAATAAAGTGACCGAATTATAGGCAGTTATTTTGTTCATCAACAAGGCGAAAAACGCAGACATAGCCGTAGCTATGGCGAGTATTTTCAACGCAGTTGCTGGGCAAAAGAACCCATAAAAATGGGCAGGTTATTTCTAAACAGATCCTAAGTTGTTTTCTAGTTAGATTTTGGAAATTCAGGTGAAGCAGGATTGGTATCCCAAAACACTTGGGTTGTAACTTCTTGCTTTTGACTTATGGAAGAGTTATTGTTAACAAAGTTAGCAGGATATCTAAATGAACGTATAAAACCTCCAGGATTTGGCTCCCTGTTTGGCTGCAGTGTGGTAGGATATCCGGTTCTACGGTAGAAATTGTAATTGAGTGTTCCATTACCAAAGGAGGCAATCCAGAATTGTTCCGCCATTATATTCCATTTTTCTGTAGCCGTAGCACTCTGGTAATTTGACGCTATATCCTCGAGATAAGCAACGATGTCGCCACCTGAAGGTGCGACACTCAAGTCTGCATCACCATCTAAACTTCCAAAAGATGTTACTTTAGTAATAGATTTTTGAGTTCCGGCTAATATAAATTGCTCTGCGCTGGCAGGATTTTCCAGATAGGCCATTTCCGCTTTCATAAAATCAACCCACGAAGCGAGCATAAGTGGCGTAATACCAGCTCCTGCTGCGCCACCACCTTGAGCGACGGGTTCAAATCTACTGTCATCAAAACTTCCGCCAGCGGGATAAATACCGTATGTGCTTCTCAAGAACCCATCTCCCGGTGTGCCGTCATTATCTCCATGATCCCGAGCCCAATATCCATTAGGCAAGCCACAGAAGGTAAAACCACCATCTATATAATGTTGGGGAGCACTTTCTAAAGAACATGTTAATGTTTGCTCATTAGGAGGAACTTCTTCACCAGGAACCGCACTTACCTGTCTGTAAAAGTAATACCTGATGCGGGATCGTTTTTTTCTTGCATGGTGCCAATTAGCCAGTTCGACAAATAGTCATCCGCTCCTGTAGGGGTGTAATTACCGGCATATTTCGGCGTGCGGGTATCCGGCTGATTTTCATTGCTACCCCATTGAAACTCAAAATCTTCACTGGTATCGGTTATATAATTTCCAGTTGCAACGATCGCGTTAAATTTGCTCAGCGCAGCATCATCTACAAGACGGGTCTGCAAATAGATTTTCATCTTAAAGGTATTGGCCAGCTTTATCCATTTCACATAATCGTTTTGATAATATAGATCTGTCTCAGGGCCTGGCTGAGAATCCTCTCTATTGAAGTTGGCTATCGCCTCATTCAGCATTTCTTCCGCTGCAGCGTAAACGGCTGCTCCCGAATCTACATTGGGATTAAGAAGATCATCAGCTCCCTGTAAGGCTTCAGAATAGGGTATGTCGCCAAAATTATCCATAAGGGTGACAAGTACATCTGCAGACAAAACCTGCGCAATGGCCAGATGCTTGTATTGGTCATTTTCAAGAGCTAACGGGGTCATTACTTTTACATCTGCCAGGATTTCGCGATATGCATCATCCCATTCGTCATCAAAAGCAGTAGGAGCAAAGGCATTTAGATAGTTACGATTTCCCAAATACTCAATGCGTACCAACTGCGCACTGCTGTTGCCAAAGTTCTCCATAAGGTCGGCATATCTTACCTGTATGGCGTCGTTAAAAAAGCCTACGTCTATCTGTTTGGTATCCAGCGCGTTGGGGTTACTTGTTAAATCCAGCTCTGTCGTCTCGCAGGAATGGAAAACCGCTCCTGTTGCAAGTATCGCTATTAAGTATATATATATTCTTTTCATAATTGGTTTTTTAATATTTAGAATGAGGCTTGAACGCTGAGACCGTATCGTTTAGAACTTGGCCCGCTCAAGAAATCGAAGCCTTGACCATTCCCCACCCCGAGGGCGGCAACATTCGGATCAAAATTTATTCCATCTGGAGTATTGTAGGCGTCAAACCAGAGGTTATAGCCAGACACACTTATTTTTAAGGAACCGAAAGGAGTTTTATCCAAAATGGACGCAGGTAAAGAATAACCCAAAGATACTTCCTGTAGTCTCAACACTGATCCATCATACACCTGAAGCTCATCTGGCCCAAACAAGATATTGTCAAAATAATACTGTGAATTATTAATCTGAATCGTGTTGGGGTTGCCGGTATCTTGACTGACACCTGGAAGAATAAAGCTGTTCAAGCGGTCTTCCGTATCAGTGGTTAAACCTCTTCCCAATAGGGTAGCAATAGTCTGACTGTAGATATCGCCTCCTGAAACATGACTCATTAAAAAGTTAAAACTTATGTTTTTATAGGTCATGGTGCTTCCTACGTTAAGGGTATAGTCAGGATTAGGATTACCAATTTCAAACTGGCCCGTTTCCACCACATAATCTCGTTGACTATTAGTGACAAGGTCTCCATTGTCGTTTCTTAATATTCTCGATCCCACAATAGTTCCCGGCGGTCTACCTGGTATCGCGGCATTACCAAGGTTAGTAAAACCAGAATATACGATGATATCTGTGTCAGAACCCAGGTCTTTTACCATAGGATTTATGATGCTAAAATTTGCATTTAGGTTCCAGCTAAAACCTTCCCTATTATCAAAAACATCAACACCCAAGTCTAATTCAAGACCTTTCACGTTAATCTCCCCAATATTTGTGCTGGTACTGGTAAAGCCTGAAGAAGCATCTAGGTCGCGATTAACGATTAGATCTTTGGTTACCCGCGAAAAATAAGAGGCACTTAAGTTGATCCTGTTATTCCACTAGCGTGATTCTATACCAAACTCCAATTCGGTCAAGGTTTCTGGTTTAAGATCTGGATTACCCCGATTATCATCTGTAGTGTTTGTGGTAACAAAACTTCCACCATTATCAATAAAAGCCTGTGTATCTAACAAAGTCCTTGTTGCCACTGGATATCCTGATGGGAAGTTAGCTGATGTTCCATAACCAGCCCGAAGTTTCAAAAAGTTCAAGACTTTACTACCGCGCATTCCTTCAAAGGCCGCAGTAGGTAGAAAGGCCACACTCGCACTAGGATAGCCTATAGAGCGGTTATCTTGAGAAAGATTAGAAACCCAGTCATTACGTGCCGCCAAGGTTAAGTACAGGTACGAGTCATAATCAAGTTCAGCCTGCCCATATACACCGGCAATGTTTTGTTCAGAATAAAACTGAATCACATCTTGTAACTGGAAGTTAAAATGACGCAATACGTTATACACCTGTTGACCTGAACTGGAAACACCATTTTGATCAAATACTGTTCTACGTGTGGTGGCTCCAAGGTTAAAGGATAACCCAAGTTTATCGGAAAGGTCATAGTTTCCACTCAATGTTAAGTTGTGATCCCAAATATAATTTGTGTTATTAAAGGTGTCATAAAAACCACTTCGTACTCTGGTATTATCTGTTACACCACCTTTATTTTGATAATTGGTGTTGTTTTCACTATATACATCAATACCCAGACGGTAGGTCAAGTTCAAGTTTTCAGTAAAATCATAAGTAACCGCTGTGTTACCAAAAACCCTGTTCGTTAGCTGTTGTGAACTTGTGTTGTATAGTGTCCAATTTGGGTTTTGGATATTGTTTGACTGACGGTAATATACGCTTGAACCATCTAAAGGATTCTGATAAGGTAGCCCGCTTAAATCAACACTTCTAGGCGTAAAAAACACGTTCGAGAATACGGAAGATCCACCGCCTGCAAAGACCGAATTTCCATCGCCGGCGGAAACAGGAGGTGATTTTAAGTCGGTTCTGGTAAAATTCATTGTTGCAGAAACCGTAAAATTATTGGTCAATTGTGCTTTTCCACCTATACCCAAAGTATTTCGTATAACTTTATTTTCAGGAACAAAACCTTGATCTTCAAGATGCCCACCGCTAATGTTATAAGTTACCGTACCATCATCAGAAGCGCCCGACGCACTTACGGTAGTATTTGTCACGGTACCTGTTCTAAAAAAGTCTTCTACGCTGTTATAGGGCTTCCACGCATAACGCACCCCTTGAAATTCGGGAAATGCCTGTGGAATACCAGTGCCTGAACTGGCGGTTGAATAGGGGTGGGCGATGGTCGCGTTGTCATCTATGGCAGCATCATTGCCCCATCCTGCGACACCACCCTCAGAAAAGCTAGGTCCCCAGTTACTGAAAAACCATCCAAAAGACTGATCAAAACCATTGCCGAATTTATCAGTATAATCTGGGACAGATGCTATTTTATTAAAGAAAACGGAGGTATTGATGGTAACTTCATTCTTTTTTCTACCACCTTTAGAGCTTCCATTTTTAGTGGTGATCAATATCACCCCATTTCTACCGGCAGTACCATAAAGAGTTGCGGCGGCAAGGCCTTTGAGCACATTTACATTTGCAATATTATTAGGGTCGAGGTCAAAAAAGCGGCTCCCGCCGGAATTCCCTTCCACAAAATCACCCTGTGCGTTCGTATCACTACTAAAAGGAACACCATCAACGATAAATAAAGGCTGATTACTACCACTAAAAGAACTTAGACCTCTAATGATAATATTTGTTCCAGATCCTGAAAGACCGCTCTGGGCAGTGATGTTCACACCAGAAGCCTTACCACTTAGGACACGGCCTATATCACCTTCTGCCCTTGATTCGAGCTGCTCGCTGTCAACTTCAGCAACCGCATAGCCCAGCGCTTTCCTTTCGCGAGTGATCCCCTGTGCGGTCACGATCACTTCTTCAAGAGCCTCGCCGGCGGTCAAAGTGATGTCGATTACTTCAGTAGGTCCCACGATTTCTTCTTGTGGTGTAAAACCCACATAACTATAGACAAGAATATCACCAGAAGTAGCCTGGATACTATAATTACCATCAAAGTCGGTTTGTGTACCGGCCGAAGAGCTTTTCAAGAGAATATTCACCCCAGGTAATGGCATCCCCTGCTCGTCTATAACCGTACCGGTTATTGTTTTTGACTGTGCAAACGCCAGTTGCACTACCAATGCCATAAAAAGCGTCAGTAATAGTTTGTAATTTGATTTCATACGTAATTGTTTAGTTATTTTAGCAGTCTCAAAAATGGTTATAAAAAGTTAATAAGGCAATGCTTTTCTCGTAATAATTTGACTATAATTTAATATTAATTTAAAATCATTGACAGAAAATGATTAAAATGTAAAAAATATTTGATGCTACATAATAAATGTAATCTACTATTGAGAATATGTAAATATTCAAACGTTTTCGCTGGCGGTTAATAGTGTTTTTACAAATTTGATGGGTGTTCTTCAGGTAAACTATTTTTTGCATATCTGTTTTCGTTCCTAATTTGAAAAATCCAAGTATAACTGCCGAATACGCCTTTTCCCCGGCCCCGCTGGGTGGAGTTATTCTGTAAAAATTGCTCCACAAGAAGTGAATTTCACTCCCGCTAGGGATGGGGCAAACGACAATTTATTAGTATATTCTAGTTTAGAACACTCTTCGGATATACAAATCCCTTTATATTTTC
>JBDNGW010000127.1:0-5461 GCA_041689735.1 Leeuwenhoekiella sp.
AAAATCGAAAAGATAATTTTGGCTCTATATATAGAGTTGACAAAGCTTTCTTTTTCCGCCAAGCGAACAAAAACTTTAGTGAAAAATTCTTATGCTTAGCCTTTTCTGTCCTGTGGGAAAGGCGGATTCGATTTGTACGATATAGTTCTCGGGATTGGCCCTTATAAAAAAAGAAGCTTAACTGTTATCTGATAAAACGTTTATAAATTTTCGAGAATAATATTGTCTAGCTCTCAGATAGTTGCAATCAAGTATTTTATAGTTCAGCACAGCGATCTTTTCTCTTTCAGCGCAGCGGTCTCTGTTCTTTGAGTGTAGCGGTCTTTGATCTTTAGCTAAACCTTAATGACAAAATAGATTTTTATCATCTAATTTTTATTCTGCAATCACTTCTTCGGCTTGTTCCCGCTGTAAAGCATTATCAGTTTTAGAACCGCAGCGGATGTGCTTTTTGTAATACGCTAAAAGTTCGCTGGCATCGGCTCCCATCCACCGTTTAAAATAGATGTTCAGGAAGTGATATTGCACGTAAAAAACGCCTTTTCTTTCATACGAGCGTGCTGATGAAGTAATCTGATGCGGAATAACCACGTAGGAATCACGTGCGTAGAGTTCGTTGATTAGGATATTGTCTTCGTAAATTACGTATTCCTCATCGTAACCGCCTATTTCGTCAAAGAGTTTCCGTGTTATAAACTGACTTTGATCTCCACCACGACAAGCGCGCCAAGGGAATTTCGTAAACCATCCCATAAGCCTTAACCACCAGTGCTTACTGTTAAAACGCATTCGGAAACAGCCTGCGGGATTTCCTTTTTTGACTTCGGCTATAATATAGTTGTCAAAATCTTTTGGTGGAAAAGAATCTGCATGCAAAAAGTAAAGTATCTCACCAGTGGCTTTGGCAGCTCCTGCATTCATTTGGCTAGCGCGTCCTTTTTCTGCATGTAAGAGATTCAGTTTATAAGAAATGCAAGTTTCAGAAAAGTTTGTAATAAGATTTACGGTTTCATCACTGCTGCCACCATCTACGACGATAATTTCGGCTATATTTTCAGGATTTGAATTTTTGGCAAGGTGTTCCAAAAGCGTTACAATGGAACTTGACTCGTTTAAAACGGGAATGATAATACTTAGCATAAATAGTATATACGAAAGGTGTTGCGTTTTGGTTTCTTGCTTTCCGTTTTATTTTTGTTCGTTGAGGGACCAGTCATATTCCTTATACTGCACGGCAACATTATCTTCCATCTGCGTGTTGCTGTATTGATTGATAAAAGCTGCAAGGTTGGGCGTTTTATCAGTTATAAAATCTTTGGTATAAAACTTAAAAATTGAAGATATTTTAGGGTTTTTAGCAGCTATATCATTTTTGTCGGAGTTTATAAAACCGGTGGTGGCGTCTTCCAACTGTTCGTTGATCTTTGCCGCGGTATAGGCATCCCTGGATAATATGGGGCAGGAAATCGAGGCGCAGTTAATGGCAAAATGAATGCGCGGTTCGTTCATTTTACGCAATACGCCGTTTTCTAATCCGCCCAGAGAAAGCGTTTGTTTGCTTATGGGAATAAATGCTTTAGTAAATGCACCGTCTATATCCTGTATACTTTTTATGGGATAATTTTGAAGAATCAAATCTACTGTATACACATTGTAAAGGTTGATATAATAGGCCAGCAATTCTTGAACAGACCAGTCGTTATTGGGATCAAGTGCCGAAAGTTTTTCCATATAGGCATCTAGCGAAGCGCGGTCTTTTTCAAATCCTTTATAATCTACAAGTCCTTTACTATTTACATGCTTTTTCAAAAGGGCGTTCCAGTCGCTGTGATCTACATTAACGGCTGAATTCGTTGTCATAGAAGTCAGTTTACCAGGGACTTTTTTAGTGGGTTGTCCCTGACTGCCTATACCCGCGGCTGTAAGAAAGTGACAGGCATTAAAACTAATAGCGATAAATATCAGAAGTAGTATTCTTGAAATTATTTTCATAGGTTTTAGAAAAAATGTAGTTATTAGTGGATAAAAGTAAACCGATTAGCCGTGAATAGTGATTGAATCTAACATAATATTAAGGAAAATAGCTTAAAATCAGTTAAAATCAGCTTGTTTTGGTTGAAAATCAGCCCGTTATAATATAAAAAATCGCCCAAAATAATTCAGAAATCAATCCATAAATTATGACTAATATGGGAAATATACCTTCAGCAACCGGGGAAATCAGCAAGGTTTAGACTAAAATTATTGTTGTAGTTTTGCAGCGGCTAAAGTAAAGCTAAAAAAACATGCGTATGAGCAGTATAGTGGCAATAGTGGGAAGGCCCAATGTGGGTAAATCGACTCTTTTTAACCGATTGATCCAGCGGCGCGAGGCGATTGTAGATGCTACAAGCGGTGTTACCCGCGACCGTAATTATGGGAAAACGGACTGGAACGGAAGGGAATTTTCGGTCATTGACACTGGCGGTTATATTAAGGGAAGTGATGATGTTTTTGAAGCAGAGATTGACAAACAGGTAGAATTGGCCATTGAAGAAGCCGATGCCATTATCTTTATGGTAGACGTAGAAGCCGGGATCACAGGCATGGATCAGGATGTTGCCAAACTACTGCGTCGGGTTAAAAAACCAGTTTTTCTGGTGGTAAACAAGGTGGATAATGCCATGCGCGCGCAAAATGCGGTAGAATTCTATAACCTGGGACTGGGCGATTATTTTACCATTGCAAGCATAAACGGTAGCGGTACCGGGGATCTGCTGGATGCCGTTGTGGAAGCCTTACCAGAAATGGAAAATGAAGTTGAAACTGACCTTCCACGTTTTGCGGTCGTAGGTCGTCCCAATGCCGGAAAATCTTCTTTTATAAATACCTTAATAGGCGAGGAGCGCTATATTGTGACAGATATTGCCGGAACCACGCGTGACTCTATAGATACCAGATACAAAGGTTTTGGTTTTGAATTCAATCTTGTGGATACGGCCGGGATACGTCGTAAATCAAAAGTTAAGGAAGATCTTGAATTTTATTCGGTAATGCGCTCTGTGCGCGCTATTGAACATTGCGATGTATGCCTAATTGTTGTAGATGCCACCCGCGGTTTTGACGGGCAGGTTCAGAATATCTTCTGGTTGGCAGAACGCAACCGCAAGGGGATCGTGATTCTTATCAACAAATGGGATCTCGTAGAAAAAGACACAAAAACCGTAAAGGAATATGAGCGCGCCATTCGCGAAGAAATCTCCCCTTTTACTGATGTTCCTATTGTTTTTATCTCTACCGTAAACAAGCAGCGGGTCTATAAAGCCATTGAAACTGCCATAAAAGTTTATGAAAACAGGAGCAAACATATAAAAACCAGCGTGCTCAACGACACGATGCTGCCCATTATAGAGCACACGCCACCACCGGCACTCAAAGGCAAATATGTGAAGATAAAATACTGTATGCAACTACCAACACCGCAGCCACAGTTTGCTTTTTTCTGTAACTTACCTCAATATGTAAAAGACCCGTACCGTCGCTTCCTTGAAAATAAACTCCGCGAACAATTTGACTTTAACGGCGTTCCGGTTGCGGTTTATTTTAGGAAAAAGTAAGGTATAAGAATTATTAGTAAAAGGTAATTTGTATTTTTAGGACATGGCGACAGCGATAGATTTTTATAGCGGCATAGGTGGTTGGACCTTGGGAATGAAATTATCTGGAATCGATAACATTGCCTCATTTGAATGGTGGCGCGAGGCCAACCAGACGCACAATCTTAATTTTGAAACAAATCATCAAGAAATCGATATTAGGAAAATCAATCCCAAAAGGCTTCAGTTTGATGAGCAAATAGATTTTGTTGTAGGAAGTCCGCCCTGCACTCAATTTTCTTATGCCAACAGAGGTGGCAATGGCGATATTCAAGACGGTCTCATCGACATCTATAAATTTTTGGAAATAGTGGATCATATCAAGCCCAAATACTGGGCAATGGAGAATGTGCCTCGTGTTGCAAAGATTTTGAAAAAGGAACTGGACGGAGGTTCGCTCTCCTGTTTTCGACATTTGGTCAAAGCGATTTTAGTTGTGGATACGGCAGACTACGGGGTTCCACAAAATCGCAAACGCATGATTGCAGGGGATTTCCCCTTGAATTTACTTGAAGGGTATAAAAAGAAAATCAGTCAAATAACGCTAAAACAGGCTTTGGAATCCCTAAACAAAGACACTGTAGAAGACATTAACTATGGATATGAAATCTCAAGAAATGAAATCACGGAATTGGAAAATGAGGTTAATTTAACCCATCAAGAAGAACGGATAAACAGAGATGCAAAAACCTTTCATCCCATTTACAATAAAATGTTCTTTCCAGATCGCCTCAACCGTCCTTCCCGAACGGTTACGGCCACCTGCACCCGGGTATCACGCGAAAGCATAATTGTGAAGCAGGACAATGGCTTCAGAAGGCTTAACGTGCGGGAAAGAGGCGTCGTTCAAGGCTTTCCCATTACTTATCAATTCTATGGAAAAACGCTCAACAACAAATTCAAGATGATCGGCAATGCCGTACCCCCGATTTTGACCTACTATATTTTTCAGAGCATGCTTGAGGTTCGCCCTGAGGATTTGCTTTCGCCAAAGAAAAGCGCATATTTTCATGAACAACCCAAGTTTAAAACTTATAAATCCAACCTGGGACTGCCTAAAAGAAAATACCCAGCAAAACGCAAATTTAAATTTGCCGTTCCCAATCTGCGGTATGGTAGTGGCGTGCGCTTTGAACTTTCAAACGATCCTAAATCTAAAGAACAGAATTGGAGTTTCAAGTTCTTTTATGGTAATTCAAAAAGCATCAAAGAAATCCTTTTGGACAAGGAGATCAAAAATGCTTTAGCACCAGTTGTAAATACTTCAAAAAATAAGATTTTTACAAATTTTATAGATGAAATTGCATTGGAGTACAAGGATTTTTCATCTCAAGAATTACAAAAATTATGGACATCAAGAGACTCTACTACCGAAATTTTTGGTTTCCTGGATGATATTGGTAATAAAGTAAATACGATTCTTGAAGAAGCAGATTTTAAAAGTATCCCCAAAAATATGATTGCAGAAATTGCTGGGGGTAAAAATCAAAAGCTGGAAGATAATAGGGAAAGCCTTTTGACAGGGTTTTACTTTTTATCAAGCCTTAACCAAAAATTTTTTAGTTCATGAAAATAGGTGCAATGTATTCCCATCTCAACGGTTTTGAATGGATTCAGTATCATCAAAAACCTATGTGGGATGAGATCATCAACGTTCTCAAAAATCTTGATGTGACTCAATTTCGGACTAAGGATCTGTTTAGAAATAACCTGCCCATTTCTATGGGTTCTTTTGCCCAGCAACTGCGCCTGCCTTTGCCGGTAGGCAGGTTGAAAATACTCGCCATAGCTACGGCTATGTCTGCGTTTTTCGCCTTGTTGATGAA
>JBDNGW010000128.1:0-3800 GCA_041689735.1 Leeuwenhoekiella sp.
CAGCAACTGCGCCTGCCTTTGCCGGTAGGCAGGTTGAAAATACTCGCCATAGCTACGGCTATGTCTGCGTTTTTCGCCTTGTTGATGAACAAAATAACTGCCTATAATTCGGTCACTTTATTTCTGAACAGATCCTAAGTCTGGCGAGTATTACGCTTGAAATGGTGAAAAATACTTTGACAAATGGTACTCTTTCAGAACGTGCATAATTATTGAATTTGATTCGTAACAGTGCGTTACCGCGCGTTACAGACCTGACAGGTTTCCAAAACCTTTCAGGAGTTTCGTTAAATCTGCGAGTATTACGATTGAAATAATGAAAGGACTTTGGGAATTTTTTATTCTTTCAGAAGAAAGAATAGATTTGAAGGATCAATTGAAATTAAGCAGAAAAACTCCAATGTTTATTGAATTGGATTAGTCCTTGCGTGTTGTAGACCTCACAGGTTTTTAAAACCTGTGAGGTCTGTCGTCAAACCAATCAAACTTCATACTTTTAGCAATGAAAATAACAGTAAAAATAAAAATTGTAATAGCAATAACAATAGTCCTCACAACTCTCTCGTGTAAAAACGCACCCAAAATCGAAAAACCCATGCAAAAAATGGCTCAAAAAGAAGTAATTTATCAGGTTTTTACCCGATTATTCGGTAACACGAATAAAACGAACACGCCCTGGGGAACACTTGCGGAAAATGGCGTGGGGAAATTCAATGATTTTACGCCAAAGGCGCTTCAAGAAATTAAAGATCTTGGTGTGACCTATATCTGGTACACCGGCGTGCCGCATCATGCAGTAATCACTGATTATACTGAATATGGAATCTCCAACGACGATGCAGATGTTGTAAAAGGCCGCGCCGGAAGTCCGTATGCGGTAAAGGATTATTATCAGGTAGATCCTGACCTCGCCGAAGATCCCGCCAAGCGCATGGAGGAATTTGAGGCGCTCATCAAACGTACCCACGCGGCCGATCTAAAATTGATCATTGATATTGTGCCAAATCATGTCGCCCGCAAGTATGAGGGCAAAAATAATCCCGAGGGCGTGACCGATTTTGGTGCGGAGGATGATACGGATTCCATTTACACAAAAAACAACAGTTTTTATTATATACCGGGAAGTGACTTTAAAGTCCCTAATTGGCAAGATGGTTACATTCCGCTGGGAGGAACCAGTGATTCACTAGTGGACGGAAAATTCACTGAAAATCCGGCGAAATGGACCGGTAATGGCGCCCGCGATGCGCAGCCCGATCAAAATGATTGGTATGAAACCGTCAAAGTGAATTATGGTATACAACCTGAAGGAAGTGACGATTTTAAAGCACTTCCGGCAGATTTTGACACGAAAGATTACAAAGCCCATTTTAACTTTTGGAAAGATAAAGTAGTACCCGCCTCTTGGAAAAAATTCAGGGATATTGCGCTGTTTTGGATTGAAAAAGGCGTGGACGGTTTCCGTTACGATATGGCGGAAATGGTTCCGGTGGAATTTTGGAGCTATATGAACTCCGCCATAAAAATGAAAAATCCCGACGCTTTTCTGCTTGCTGAGGTTTACAATCCCAATATGTACCGCGATTATATTCACAAAGGGAAAATGGATTATCTCTATGATAAAGTAGCTTTATATGACACGCTGAAAAACATTATGCAGGGTCACGGAAGCACAGATCATCTCGCGCCAATTATAGAAGGGCAAGAGGATATTGAAATGCACCTGTTGCACTTTCTGGAAAACCACGACGAGCAGCGAATTGCCAGTCCAGGTTTTGCCGGCGATGCGGAAAATGGAAAACCGGCGATGGTAGTTTCTGCCACAATAACGAGTTCGCCCACAATGGTTTATTTTGGACAGGAATTTGGTGAGCCGGCAGTAGAAGATTTGGGTTTTGGTGATCCCACGCGGACTTCCATTTTTGACTATGGATCTGTGCCCAGTGTGCGGAAATGGGTAAATAAAGGTGATTTTGATGGCGGAAAAAATTCTGAGGGAGAATTGGAATTGCGTGATTTTTATAAAAAACTGCTCAATTTTACCCTAAAAAGCACCGCTTTAATGGGTGATTATGCTGATTTACAAATATATAATCAGGCGTATACCGAATGGTACAATGACAGGATCTACTCTTTTGCACGTTGGTCTGAAAATGAAAAATTGATTATTATAACCAATTTCGATGCAGAAAACACTTATGGCTTTTTGCTTCGGATTCCGCAGGTAATTATTAAAAAATGGGAATTTTCAGATGGAAACTATTCCGTAGAAGATCAGCTTTACCATAAAGAAAAAGGAAATCTGGAAATCTCCGATAAAAAAGGTCAATTGCGTGTGGATATAAAACCTTTGGAATCCTTTATTTTTAAAGTTCAGGAATATAGATTAGAACTTGTTTAAAGTCGCTTCAAACTGATTTTTAGGAGTTTGAGGTTTTGGATAAGTATAAAAACCACTAAATATTGGGATATTCAACGGTTTTTATACAACGACATGGTTCACAATCCCAATAGCTATCGGGATGTAAATCAGCAAGGAGCCAGTTAAAATAAACTCTTACCTCAAGTTCGACTTGATAAAGCAATCTATTAAAAATGGTATTTTCGAATTTCAGATAAAAAACAGGGTTCTCGATAGAAAATTCTTTCAGAATTTCACTCGAACTGACACATGATTCTTAATTCGAACTCAAGGTATCAATTCGAAGCGGTAGCATTTTCATTTTTAGGAACTTCAAAGCAAATATTCAGTTTTTGATTGCCAAAATTACGCGCGGCCTTGACATCGGTACCCAAGTGTAAATCTATTTTATTTTTATACCTGCGATTCATTTTGTCGTTCACTTTAAAAGGTTCGCTAAAGCCCTCAATATAAAGCATCGTTCCATGTACCATACCGCTATCCAATAAATCGCGTGAAATCGCTACCGAGGGAACTCCCGATCTCAAAGTATCTCCCCAAGCGGTAATCTTACCGTCGCCTATGCGGGTCTGGCTTGCCACACTATTATAGGCAGAAGCTCTGACGTTCATGCATTTCATTTCTGGATCATCACTACAACCAACAAATACAAGAGCTATAGCAATAATTGCGATTTTATAAGTAGAATTGTTCATAATACTGATTTTAAGTAGAATATAGCGATTTTTGACCATTTTTGATAGGTTTTAAGCTATTTTTAAGTTTTTACGACATATCTATATATTATCAGTCTGATTAGAACTATATCGTGTCAATTGATAAATTGATAAAAAACCAATGCTGAATTCTGCTATTACAGCAAAAATATAACCTCCTGTCGGTAATCCATCTGACACCATACTCAATGTCCGTCCAGTTGCCAGGCTCAACTTAAATAGATGGGGGCACCTCTAAAAACCCAACTTTGG
Source organism: Leeuwenhoekiella sp. (assembly GCA_041689735.1). Taxonomy (GTDB): domain Bacteria; phylum Bacteroidota; class Bacteroidia; order Flavobacteriales; family Flavobacteriaceae; genus Leeuwenhoekiella. Next base: position 3,391 of record JBDNGW010000128.1, read on the forward strand.
GCGCTAGCTTGTCCTTTTTCCCAGCTACTTCGTTGTTAAAATACTCATTTAGCGGTGCTAAACTCCGTTTTTAACGCCTCGTTTCTGAAAAAAATTTCTGCGCTATCATTCCAAACTGGATTATTAGAGGTGCCCTTCAATTGAGTGGCATTTTTCCAGTATTTGGTTTTCCAAATCCCCAAAATCCATACAAACGAAATCCCAAGATACAGACACATAATGGCCTTCAGCATATTTGAAAGGTCTGTTGTGTTGACTTGAATATCCAAATGTTCCGGTAAAATAGACGGTGAACCATAAATTATTGCAGTTGGTATCACAATAATTACAGAGACAATAAGATGTATGTTTTTAAATACCCAGTTTAAATTATATGTCATGTTTTCTGATTTGATTTTACGGCTTCCTTC
>JBDNGW010000129.1:0-6557 GCA_041689735.1 Leeuwenhoekiella sp.
AGCAACTGCGCCTGCCTTTGCCGGTAGGCAGGTTGAAAATACTCGCCATAGCTACGGCTATGTCTGCGTTTTTCGCCTTGTTGATGAACAAAATAACTGCCTATAATTCGGTCACTTTATTTCTGAACAGATCCTAAATCAATTTCTCGGCCAAATAGATTTTTTAGACTTTCTTTGAAATTCATATAATTGCTGAAATATCCCGCAAGATCCATGGGTTTAAATTTTACCAAAAAATCAATATCGCTGTCGGAGTTGAAATTAGCATTAAGGGCAGAACCGAACAAATACATCTTGTCCACGTGAAATTTATCACAGAGAGCCCTTAAATTTTCAATATGGTTCTCGATTATTTCCATGATCAAATTTAGGTAATAAGCTGCTAAACTTGATGATTTCACTTAAAATCACCCCATCCAGTGCTTAAAATCGACTTTTCCATGTAAAAATTCACTCAACTTCTCTATGGGAAGCCGTACTTGTTCCATAGTATCACGGTCGCGCACGGTGACCGAATTGTCATCTTTAGTGTCATGATCTACGGTAATGCAAAAAGGAGTTCCGGCGGCATCTTGCCTGCGGTAACGGCGGCCTACGGCATCTTTTTCGTCATAATCCACATTAAAATCCCATTTGAGATCATCTGCGATTTTCTGTGCAATTTCCGGCAGTCCGTCTTTTTTGAGCAAGGGAAATACGGCAGCTTTCACCGGCGCAATTACAGAGGGGATTTTTAGCACGGTACGCGTGCTACCATTTTCCAGTTCCTCTTCTTCCAGCGCTTTGGAGAATACCGCTAAGAACATACGATCCAGCCCTATGGAGGTTTCTACCACATACGGCACGTAACTTTCCTGGAGTTCGTGGTCAAAAAACTGCAATTTTTTACCGGAATGTTCTTCGTGAGCTTTCAGGTCAAAATCGGTGCGGCTGTGAATTCCTTCGAGTTCTTTAAAGCCAAAAGGGAAATTGAATTCAATATCGGTTGCGGCATTGGCATAATGCGCCATTTTCTCGTGGTCGTGAAAACGGTAATTTTCTTTGCCAAGACCTAGGGAAAGATGCCATTTCATACGCTCTTCCTTCCAGTGTTCGTACCATTTCAGTTCTTCGCCGGGACGCACAAAAAACTGCATTTCCATCTGTTCAAATTCCCGCATGCGGAAGATAAACTGTCGCGCTACGATCTCATTTCTAAAGGCTTTCCCGGTCTGCGCGATTCCGAAGGGGATTTTCATCCTTCCGCTTTTTTGCACGTTGAGGAAGTTAACAAAGATGCCCTGCGCGGTTTCTGGCCTTAAATACAAATCGGTTGCATTTTCCGCGGAAGCGCCAAGTTTAGTACCAAACATAAGGTTAAACTGGCGCACATCTGTCCAGTTTCTTGAGCCGGTATCGGGATCGGCGATTTCAAGCTCTTCTATCAGCGCTTTTACATCGGCCAGATCTTCGGCTTCCAGAGAACGTGCCATTCGTTTTACGACACGATCCTGTTCTTCTCGGTAACGAAGCACACGCTGGTTGGTGGTCACAAATTCCTTTTCATCAAAGGAGTCGCCAAAACGTTTTCTGGCCTTTTCGATCTCTTTTTGGGCTTTTTGGTTCAGTTTTTCGGCATAATCTTCAATAAGCACATCTGCGCGGTAGCGTTTCTTAGAATCTTTATTGTCGATAAGTGGATCGTTAAAAGCATCTACGTGCCCGGAAGCCTTCCACGTGGTGGGGTGCATAAAGATGGAAGCGTCAAGGCCCACGATGTTTTCATGCAGTTGCACCATACTTTTCCACCAGTACTCACGGATGTTTTTCTTGAGTTCGGCACCGTTTTGACCATAATCGTACACGGCGCTCAGCCCGTCATAAATCTCACTACTGCCAAAGATGTAGCCGTATTCTTTTGCGTGTGAGATTACTCTTTTAAAATGATCGTCTGGTTGTGCCATAATGTGATTGTGGTTTTTTTTCTTAAAACGAAAGGCAAAAATAGCGAAAACAGCGGGATGCTTCGATGTTAAGCGGAACTTTTAATCCAATTGCAATAAGGTGGAAGCCATAAGTTGGTCTTCCTGAAAAATATTGATGCGGTAAATTCCTTCCTGAAATTTGGCCACATAAGGAGCGACCAGCACACAATGGGAGTTGCTTGCTGCCAGATCATCTGTATTTAGCTGCTCAATGGCACTGAAGGTCAGTACTTTTTCGCCAAAGGTAATGGTGGTTCGGTCGCCTATCACATTGTTCTGTGGATCGATAATCTGTACATAAAGCTGTATATTCTCCGCATTTTGAGAGCCGTGCAGTTGGTAGCAGACTTCAATGTTGTCTATGCGTTTTGCGAGTTCGTTGACCAGATGTTTACCGCTGCGCCTTACTATAATACCAGTGGCGTCAAGGCTGTCAACGCTGACGGCAATTGTGGCATTCAGTTCATCCTTTAGCGCCTTATTTTGTAAGCGTAGGGAATCGCGTTCTATCAGCGAACTATCAAAAGCTCTCTTGACCGCCGTTTTTTCGTTCTGTAAGTTTTGTGTGAGAACGGCAAGACTGTCATTTTTTTGCAAAAGTAGATCGCGCTGGTCGCGCAACTGGATGATCTCAACGCGGTAATTACGTAAAACATCACGCGTATTTTCTGAAGTGGTCAGGCTGTCAAGTAGTTTTGTGATCCTTGTTTGTGCACTGGCAAGTTGTTGTCGTACTGCACTTGTGGCACCTTGCTGCGCGTCATACTTGCCCAGCATGTCGCGCAGTTCAAGCTCTATCATTTCCTTCTCACGTATAAGTTCAAGTGCGTTGTCTTGTACCGTATTGTAGAATTTGATCGTGTAAATACCCAGACCCAGAAGTAGAAGTACGAGTACAGCCGTTAATAGTTTAAGTGCTTTGTTATTGCCTATTGTGTTCAAAGGATTCTTTTAATTATCTTGTAAAAATCTAACTATTTTATGGTAAACCCGCTGCAACCCCTTTTTAATCTGTTCTTTCCGGCAAGCTGTATGGCCTGCGATGAGGTACTACAGCCGGGCGAAAAACTGATATGCACCCAGTGTCGGCATGATTTACCTGTTACGGGGCTGCATTATACAACGCAAAAACCCATTCATGAATTGCTCTATGGCCGTGTGGAAATAGAACATGCGAGCGCACTTTTTTATTTTGGCAAAAAAAGCAAGGTACAGCAGCTCATCCACAATTTAAAATATAGAAATCACGAAGAGTTAAGTAGTTTTCTGGGCAAATGGATGGGTTTTGAGTTGGCGCCTTTAGAATCGTATCAGGAGATAGATTGTGTGGTTCCGGTGCCGTTGCATAGATCCCGACTTCGCGAACGCGGTTACAATCAAGTGACCGGTTTTGGCAAAGAGATCGCAGAGCAACTTGAAATCCCTTTTGAAGCCAATATTCTTTTGAGGAACAAAAAAACCAAAACCCAAGTGTTTATGTCACGTATATCACGTAGCCAGGAAGTCCTACATTCTTTTGAGGTAAGGGAATTAAAAAAGCTGCGTGGAAAGCATATTTTATTGGTCGACGATCTCATTACCACGGGCGGCACCATGGAAGGTTGTGCCTTGGCGCTTCAGAAAATACCGGATATAAAAATCAGTATTGCGGTCATGGCAATAGCGCATTAATATATAACGTTATATGCTAGTCGCGCGTGTAAGCTTCCGTGGTAGGCTGAAAGTGTTCCGTTTCGCCAAAATAGTTGTTACTTTGTGCCGTTATGCTTAAAAAAATCTCCTATTTCCTGGCAAGCCTGTTTTTGGTACTCCTAACGGTAAACTGTGCCAAACGCGGTTCACCAGAGGGCGGGCCTAAAGACATGGATCCACCGGTATTTGTAAGTGCAGATCCTCCCAATTATACCATAAATTTTGATGCTAAGGAGATCAGGATCAGATTTGACGAACTCATCAAACTGAAAGACATTCAGAAAAACCTTATTATTTCCCCTCCTATGGAACCACCTGCGCTCATTACACCACTGGGAGGAGCTTCAAAAGAGATTAGAATAACTATTGAAGATACCCTGCTGGCCAATACGACTTATGTATTCAATTTCGGCAACAGTGTGGTGGATAATAATGAGAGTAATCCCTTTAGATTCTTTAAATATGTGATGTCTACGGGCAATTATATAGATAGTCTTACCGTAAAAGGAGCGTTACGGGACGCGCTACAACAAAAGCCCGATGAGTTTGTGACTGTCATGCTCTACGAGGCGGACAGCACATACAAGGATTCTATTATATATAAGTCCGTGCCGCGTTATGTGACCAATACACTTGATAGTTCCATCACTTTTGAACTGACCAATGTACGTGCCGGCAGGTATAGACTGGCGGCGTTAAAAGATGAAGCATCTAATTACACCTTTCAGCCAGATAAGGATAAGATCGCTTTTTATGAACAGGTTATAGAGGTGCCGAAGGATACCAGCTATATCCTAACCCTTTTTATGCAGGATCCGCCTTTAAAAGCCGGCCGGCCAGTACAGACGAAACTGCAGCGTATCGCGTTTCCGTTTACGGGAAACCGCGACAGCATTAGCATTGAATTAATGAATGATAGGCCAGCAGATTTTGAGTCGCTCATTACCTACAAAGAAAATCAGGATTCTCTGCGGTTTTGGTATCGCCCGGAGGTTACGCAGGACAGTCTTATTTTTGAAGTTGGTGCCGGCGCCAGTAAATTGGACACGTTTTACCTGCGGAAACGACCGCTGCGGCTAGATTCACTTGCATTTAACGCACTTTCACGCGGAATTTTAAAACTGGGCGATCCCTTTGAAATAGAATCAACAATTCCAGTCATTGCCATAGATAGCAGCAAGATTTTAGTAATTAAGGCGGATTCGCTTAACGTGGATTTTAAAACGGAATTATTTCCGGAAAAATCGTTATTTCAGATTGATTTTGAAACCGAAGAATCCACCAAATATCAAATCACATTATTGCCCGAAGCGCTTACAGATTTTTTTGGAACTACCAATGACACCTTGTATTATGAGACTCAAACCAAGGAAATCGCAGATTATGGCGAACTAAAACTTACCCTACAGGAAGCTGAAAATTACCCTTATATAGTCCAAATTGTGACCGAAAAAGGCGATGTTGTAGTGGAACAATATGCAGAAGAAGGTAAAACTGTATTTAACTTTGACCTTGTGGAACTGGGATCCTATTACGTCCGTTTGATCCTTGATGCAAATGCCAACGGAAAATACGATACCGGCAATTACTTAAAGCAACTGCAGCCCGAAGCGATCATTTATTATCCAGAACTGCTTGAGCTACGTTCGGGCTGGTCACTTGACAAAACTTTTATACTCACTCAGGCAGTTAGCACCATACCCGTAAAAGAAGAGGTCAATCCTGAAGATCAAACCGATCCCTATCAGCCAGAAAATTGAGTTTGTGTCGGGTTTCTTGTATGTGGTTTTTGCTAAGGATTGCGGTAAGAATTGATTCCTTTTTTTCGGCGAAAGCCAAAGTTGCTCCCAAGCTGTCATAAATACCGCTATGGCCGTCATAATCATGTCCATTATCATCGCTACCCACGCGGTTGACGCCCATGCAATAGCACATGTTTTCAATGGCCCGCGCTTTTAAGAGCGTATCCCAAGCAAAAACACGTGTTTTTGGCCAGTTGGCCACATAAAGCAACAAATCATAATCTTCCGTATTTCTTGAAAAAACCGGAAACCGAAGGTCGTAACATACTTGTAGGGCAATCTTCCAGCCTTTGTAATTTACGATCTTCAGCGTTTTACCACGCTCGTAAACTTCATGTTCACCGGCGAGGGTAAAACGGTGCCTTTTATCGTAATATTCCGTAGTTCCCTGGGGCGTTACAAAGTAGAAACGGTTATAGTACCGTGCATTTTCCTCCACCATAAGGCTTCCAGCAATGGCTGTGCCCGTTTGTTGCGCCTGTTTTTTCATCCACTCTAGGGAAGCGCCCTTATCAGCAATTTTCTCGGGTTTCATGCTGAATCCGGTGGCAAACATTTCGGGCAGCACGATGAGGTCAAGATCTGTATCAAGACCAGAGATTATAGTGTCAAAATGGTCTGTGTTTTTTTTAGGATCGTGCCAAGCCAAATCTGACTGTAAACCTGCGATTTTGAGTGTTTTTTGCATGCTCTTGAGATAAGTTGTAGTGATTGAAAATTAATTTCCCTTAAATCTTGAATTCAACTAATAAATGCAACTTTTAGATTTGTTGCTTTGAAGATATTTCTCAAAGCAGAAAGAGGAAGTTTCTCCTCTTTCTTGTTTTGATGGGTAAGCTATCTTTACGGCCTCAAATCGCTAAAAAAGAAGCTGTAAATGAGTCACCTAACCAACGAACAAAGGTATACAATTTCCGTGATGCTACAACAGGGCTATAGACAATCCGCCATTGCCATGGCCATAGAAAAAGATAAATCTGTAATCAGCCGTGAGGTCAAACGCAACTGCGACAATCGCAATGGCGAATACCGATACACTTTAGCTGTCAAAAAATGTCGTGATCGTCACAGGCTCAAGCCAAAACCAATAAAGTTCACC
>JBDNGW010000130.1:0-3183 GCA_041689735.1 Leeuwenhoekiella sp.
AAGGCATCAGGATTCCCAGAACCCAAAGATAAGTAATTGAATATAACGCCCTGTTTTTCAACTTATTTGAATCAGTTAGTAAAAATCCTTTGGGCAAGTCTCAAAGCATTGAACTTGAGACCTCCGCTAAAAAGGTGGGGTTAGTTCGACCATCGTATTTCAATGCTCCGCCAGAGGCGGATTTTGAAACACGGGTCTCCCTAATAAAATGTAACAATACTGCCCGGCGCTATAACCACCTGCTTTTCATCTGTCATTTTCACCTGTTTATTTTCCCGGTAAGGGCTTACCAGTTCCATATTGTCCACAGTTCCCAAAGCGGCCAGATCTATTCTCTTGGGCTCATTGCTGCGGTTCAGGACAATTACCGTGTTCTTATTCCCTTTCGCGTAAGCGGAAACCAGTAAGTCAGGGTCAGATGATGAGACACCGATCCGCTGCGCCCCCTGCGACAAATGTCTGCTAAAGGCACCGAAGACCCGTAGCTGGAAAGAGGAGGCCTCCGGCACCATATTTCGGCTTTTATCGATGGTGAAGAGGCTTCGCGAGACCGAAAAACTGGGCTGTGTATTGTTTATCAATAACCAACAGTATATCAGCGAAACGGCATCTAGATCGACCATGTTTTTGTGATACAGTTCCCCCATCAAAAAGGCGACGCGGTAACTCCCGGATTGATATTCTGGGGCGTTGATGCACATTTCGGTAGAGATGAACGGTTTTTTGGGCTGCCCGTCCAAAGTTTTGTTCCATTGCGCAATTACATTGTCATAACCATCGGGATCGGTAAAATAATTCTGATGATCATATAGGTTGGCTGCCGTGTAGTCAATATCGTTCCACACTTTTTTATCGGCCGTAAAAGCCTTTAAAGCTTTGATACCGTTCTTGAGGCTGTTGCCATTGTGCATGTGGATCTTTACCTTGTCAAATCCATTTTTATCCAGGGCTTTTCGCAGGCTTAGCGTCATCTGTTGCCAAACTTCGGCAAGTTGTGTAACTTCGTTCTGTATGCCCACGATTGCGGGCGCTTTTCCTGTTTTTTGTTTTGCCGTTTTACAATAATCCACAATGGCCGCAGTGTACTTATCATATAAGGGGACGGCATTGGAGTCCTCTTCTTCGCTCTCGGATTTGTTGACCATCCATTCCGGAAATTTCCAGAACTCGAATACGACCATGCCGCCCATCTGCTGGATTTTTTTGTTGTATCCAAAATCCGATACCTCTCCATTGGGAAAATTATCGCCATAATAATGTGGGGTGGCTTCGTCCAACTTGTCCCAGTTGCTGTAATCCTCCTTTAGTTTTTGACCCATTGGATATTCCCTCTGGATCAAGAGGTTGTATTCCTTGAGAAAATCCCACCATTTTTCCTGTCCCTCGGCACTCAGCATATTGTAGGCGACCGGCGAGGTTATGCCTCCGAAACCTAATATTTCTTGATGTTTTTCGGATGGATCCAAAGTGATTTTCACATCAGAAATCGCTGGAACCTTTAATTTTCCACAAAAAGTTATGCTTTTCCCGTTCAATTGCAATTGATGCCGCGAGAAATCGATCTGTGTTGTCTGCTCATTAATCAAACTGTCGTTGATGAAAAATTTTAGACCAAGACCATGATTGACCTCCATCGAAATTGATTTGATTGTTCTACCATCTAAAGCCGTTTTAAAAGCAGTAAATTGATATTGGGGATAACGTTTTGAACGTTCTGCCTTGATTTTCCTGTTTTCGACTTTATTAAAGCCAAAGGAATCGTAATACCGCTGCTCCAGCTTAACAGAGTCTGCCGTGATGGTTACGGTTGCCCCGCCGTCCTCTCCGGTAAACATCCATTGTAGTGTTGAATCATTGAGTTCTGATTCCGTAAGGCTTAGTTTTCTCTTAAAAAATGCCGGCAACCACTCGTCAAAATACACGCCGGGAATAGCCTCGCCCGATCCCCAAATCGTGGTAAGCCCACTTTTATCGCTGAGACAGAAATCGGTCTTATTTGTCCAGTTTTGGGATGTTTTTTGAGCAAAAACCGACTGGAAACAGAGTATCCCTGTTAAAAATAAGATTGGAAATTGTAGAGTTACTTTTATCATTAGATAGTTTTAAAAATTAATTTTTACGGCTGAATTCCTATAGATTGCTTTTAATGCTCGGCTTTCTCAAAATTGAGGTAACTTTTAACATTCCGAAAACAGATATCGCCAATAATTCCGCCCACCCAGTCCATATCGTTGGGAAGTAACCCTTTTTCCATTTCAGTGGCAAAAAGATCGCACAGCACCCTTCGGAAATACTCATGTCGCGAGTAGGAAAGCAAGCTTCTGGAATCGGTAAGCATGCCGATGAACGTGCTGATCAGTCCCATATTTGAGAGTGCGTTCAACTGTTTTTCCATACCATCTTTTTGATCCAAAAACCACCATCCGGAACCAAATTGAATCTTTCCGCGCACCCCGCCCGTATTAAAATTACCGATCATCGTAGCGAAAATTTCATTGTCAGCCGGGTTTAGATTATAGATAATGGTTTTGGCCAACTGGTCGGTTTTATCGAGTTCATTGAGAAAATGAGCCAGGCGTTCCGCATGTTTAAAATCCCCTATGGAATCAAAACCGGTTTCGGGGCCCGTCAATTGGAGCATCCGGGTATTTACACTACGTATCGCCCCCAAATGAAATTGTTGTACCCAGCCTTTCTTATGATACATTTTGCAAAGTTCCTGTAAAATTTGCCCCACAAAAGCGTCCGGTTCTGAAAACGCTTTCACGGAGGCGCGGCTTAACAGATTATCGACCTCCGTTTCCAGTTCTTTTGAAAACGAATCCGTAATAGGCATCCGGATCAGTCCATGATCGGCGACCCGGCATCCATTTTCATGGAAAAAATCAACACGGTTCCTGAGCGCTTCGAGCAGGGAATTCAGGTCTTTTATGGCGATCCCGGATGCTTCCGACAAATCACTAATATAACCCAACCAACTGTCAGCATCCTCGATATTTAATACCTTATCCGGCCTGAAAGAGGGCAGCACGGCAAAACCGGATTCCTCTTTCTTTAACTGCCTATGCTCATGCAGATCATCGCAGGGATCATCGGTCGTGCCCAGCATTTCAACATTATAGTGTTTAAGGAGCGATCGGGTGGAAAAAGCAACTTCCTGCAACATCTCGTTACAAGCGGAAT
>JBDNGW010000131.1:0-2562 GCA_041689735.1 Leeuwenhoekiella sp.
ATTTCTATGGGTTCTTTTGCCCAGCAACTGCGTTGAAAATACTCGCCATAGCTACGGCTATGTCTGCGTTTTTCGCCTTGTTGATGAACAAAATAACTGCCTATAATTCGGTCACTTTATTTCTGAACAGATCCTTAGTGTTTAAGGCGGTAAATGTATAGAATTTGACAAATACAATTGCCTCCTATAATGAATTATTTAACAAAAATTAGAAAAAAAGATAATGACTTCTCATAAGCTCGATTTTGTACTTGTAAAACACTGTTTTTCAGTAAAATAATCGGATATTTCTACGAATAAAAAATATGAAAATACACTAATTTAACCGGGAGATTTTTCATTGAGATATTTCCAATATCTTTTTGGTACGTGTCGTGTGTGTAATTTTAGATTTATTCTGGATCTTATAGTGGTGCTTTTAAAGTAATTCTGCCAGAGAGCGCTATAATCTTCCTCTGCTTCTGTAAAAATGGCTTTTTTGGGTGCATTTTCAGCAAAATCCATTTGCATTGGTGTTACTTTAAACAGATCATAATACAGGCCGTAGGATCGTTTGATATCATAAATAACCCATTGCTGATCGGCGTATCTGTTTTTAAAATGCGTTGCAATAAGTGGAAGTACGTTAAAGTCAGGCTCCACGTGCGCAAAATAAATACTGTCTTTTGTAAGCTGAAAACGTATAAACGCCTCCATGCGGTGTTTTTCCCTTCCTACCATTTTCCGTACCTGCGCAGTACGCAACACATGTGGATGGCCATAATCTGTAGTCCGCGATGTTGCCAACACATATTGAATAGTTTTTAACAAAACCAGTTCGTTGCCTTCTATCTCGCTTAAAAAGGACCAGTACACATCATGCCGGAAATTTTTAAACTTTTCAAGACCTTTCCAAACGCGGTCTGCTTTATTAACATCAGTGATCACCTCAATTCCTTCCGCAAATAAACCTGGTTGAAAATAAGCTTCGGGAGTGATACTAACCGCCTCGATCCGCTCCTCATAAACTGAAAAAATCGCGGTGAGAAAGCCGTCAAAACTTCCGTCATAAATAAGTTGATGATGCATAATTTCCTTTAAAATAATCGCAACTGTTGGTTGTACATTTTTTGATATTTGCTTTGTGACCCCTGCAAGATCATACCTTTGATACGCTCTGGGGCAAGGTCGTTGAAACGCCGGTCGCGCGTGTCACAAACGATAAAATATTTGGCCCGGTTGATCGCTACTCCTATCGCTTTCAGATGATCGAGCGACAACTTACGATAGCGCCGCGCATTGATGATTTTATGAACAGATTTCATTCCCATGCCAGGAATTCGTGCGAGCATACGCATATCTGCAGTGTTGACGTTTATGGGGAATTCGTGCATATTACGCAACGCCCAACTCAGTTTTGGGTCTATATCCACATCAAGATTTGGGTGATCGTTAGAAGTTCCCGCACGTCAAAACCATAAAACCGAAGTAACCAGTCGGTTTGATACAACCTGTTTTCCCTTAAAATGGGAACTTCAGAACCCAGCGGCGGCAAGCGATCATCTTGCATCACCGGCACGTAACCTGAATAATAGACGCGTTTCATCTGGTACTTTGTATAATAATGTACTGCGGAATACATAATATCCTTATCACTTTCTCCAGTGGCGCCCACGATCATTTGCGTGCTCTGACCAGCCGGCGCATATTTGGGTGTGGATTTTATGAGTTTTTTTTCCTCTTTATACTTTATAATCTCATTTTTGACTTTTTCCATCGGTTTTATGAAGTCCTTATGGTTTTTTTCGGGAGCGAGCAACTTAAGGCCGGAAATGGTGGGAATTTCGATGTTTATGGAAAGTCGGTCTGCATACAGCTCGGCCTCGCGCATAAGTTCATCGCTCGCCCCGGGAATGGATTTAAGGTGAATATAACCATTGAAATTTTCTTCCAAACGCAATTTTTTTGCCACTGCAATCAGCCGTTCCATGGTATAATCTGGTGTGTGAAAAATACCACTGCTCAGAAAAAGCCCCTCAATGTAATTGCGCCGGTAAAAGTTGATGGTGAGATCTACAACTTCTTGTATTTTAAATGCTGCCCGCTTTATATCATTGCTATTACGGCTTACGCAATAGGCGCAGTCAAAAATACAATGGTTGGTAAGCAGGATCTTTAAAAGTGAAATGCAACGGCCGTCTTCGCTATAACTATGGCAGATACCCATGCCGCTGCTGTCGCCCAGACCTTTGTTCGTGTTTTTGCGCGTGCTGCCACTACTGGAACAAGACACGTCGTATTTTGCCGCGTCAGCGAGTATATTCAGTTTTTCCTTGATGCGTTCAAAATTCATAGACTAAATTTTTTCCGTTTTACTGCTGTAAAAAACCGATTTACATGACATTTTACCGTTTCTAAAAAATCGATTAAAAGGTAGCAAGACTCGGCTCTACCAATAGATTGCGATGTTATTTTTGTATATTATGGAAAAGATAAAATTATGGATAAGCATCAAATACTCGCTTACTTTTCAAAATTGTCAGACTCAAACCAACAGGCATTATTGACAGCTTTAAATAGGAC
>JBDNGW010000132.1:0-6406 GCA_041689735.1 Leeuwenhoekiella sp.
CCGATTATTCCCTTTAGGGCCGGGGAAAAAATGATCTGATTTTCGGCATTTTGTTCTTGCTCCGTCCCTAAAGGGATCCAAAACACCTAAAATCGGATATTTCAACCATAATAGCCATTCTAAACTAGAGCCTTTATTTATTATTTAGAGTTTGTTTAAACTGACCTCTTGTGGATATCCATTCCTATAGCTATAGGGATTATTAACTAAGGCGTTGTCTAAAAATGGCGAATATCCCGATATCTCCAATTTTTTATACTTAGCAAAAGCCAAGCTACTGAAAATCAATTTGAATTGACCCTGTCTGCCAGAGGCACGACAGGCAGGTTGAAACTGGGTCTTAATTGGAAAGGCTATCTAAAACTGTTTTTAAACTATCTATCTTTATTTGAGCTGAATTCTGAACGTTCTCATTTTGTTTCCGCCTCGCTTGGTCATATTCTATGTGCCAGAATCATTCACATCGTCAGAAATATCGCGATATTGCCATTCGTCATCTGTGTTTATATTTGATTCTTCTGGGCAATCACTGCATACCAATTTGCCATTTAGCAGCTTCAAATAATGGCCAACAGTCTTGAATTCCATAAGATCTGAACGGTGGCTAAGAAAGTTGCGGCTGTTTTTATCTATAAAAATAGTTCCATTTTCTGGGACATAAAGTATGAGTTCCAGTTCCTGAGCTCGGAGAGCAGCTCCATCCTCCAACGCAAAAGTTTCCGGCAGCAAGAGCGTATTGTTTTCCAAGGTATTCCTGTACACGATATCTTCGGCATGTTCCCTGGCCGACGTATTATTGTGACCGCGTGCTGTTTTGTTCAATGCCAATGTATAGCGGTCATTCTCACTTTGCTTAATGCTCAGGTCAATATCTCCCATAGATATAAAGGGTTTTCCTTTTCTATTCATGTCTAAAAACCAACCACTTTCCATTCGCACATTTTCTTGCAAGGTCATTTTCACGCGAAGTGTATCTAAGGGATTCATCTGTATGTCCTCGGTCTGTGTGGTTGAAGCGCGTTGTGAGAAATCCATCGCTTGATTGATTCCCACTGCGGTAAGGATGACAATGGAGGCTAGCCAAACGACTATAAGCGTGATTTTCATCGCCCAGGACATACGTTTCAAGTTGGTCACCAAAATTTTCAACCCCAGATAAAACAGAGAGAAAAAAGGGATTGCCAAAGCAAAAAACAGTAACATGTAAAGCACCCAAAACGGAATGCCGCCGCCAGCATTAAATAGACTGATATAATCGTGCAGCCCACTGTGCATAAAACCAAGGGTGCCGGCAGTAAAAAACGTAATAAAAAGGCCCACAATAGCAGTACCGCCTATAATAATAAGTAGAATACCTATAAGTTTGGCCAGCACGGTCAAGAGCAATACCACAACTTTGCCAATTCCTTCTGCAACGCTGCCCGCACTTTTTTTAGCTTGGGTGCCGTATTTTTCATAATTCACATTTTTAACGCTATCAGCCACAGTGTCAAACCCCTCTTTTACCTTGCGCTGTATATTATCAATATTTACGGGTTCGCCGCGCATCTCCAGTTTCTGTGCGGTAGTTTTCGCCGCAGGCACAAAAATCCAAAAGCCTATATATAAGAGTGCAAAACCCCCGCTGGTTAAAAATGTAAGTACAACAAAAAGTATACGGATCCAAATGGGGGGGATGCCCAGATAATATCCTAAACCAGAACTAACTCCGCCCAGATAGGAGTTTTCGATATCGCGGTATAGTTTTTTGGTTTGTCTTGAAGTATATGGCGCGGCCTTGGGTTCTTCATCCTCGAAGATCTCCTCATCTATGCGGTAATCTTCAGGCTGGCCCATAATCCCGATCACTTGATCCACTTCAAGATTACTGATGACCTGGCGCTCGTGCTTGATGCGTTCGGTAAAAAGCTCTGCAATACGGGCTTCAATATCCTGAATAATCTCATCGCGGCCTTCAGCATCTGTGAAAGAGCGTTTGATAACGTCAAGATAGTGTTGCAATTTGGCGTAGGCATCCTCATCGATATGAAAGAACAGCCCTGCGAGGTTGATGTTTATGGTTTTATTCATGGTTGTTGTTTTTTGTGGTTACTACGCGCACCGCTTGTTGCAGGTCGTTCCAGGTGTCTGTAAGTTCGTTGAGAAAAAGTTTACCGGTCGCGGTAAGTCCGTAATATTTACGTGGTGGCCCACTGGTGGACTCTTCCCACCGGTAACTTAGCAGTCCCGCGTTTTTGAGCCGTGTGAGCAGCGGGTAAATAGTACCTTCAACTACGAGCAGCTTCGCGTCCTTTAGTGTTTCAAGAATCTCGGCCACATAGGCGTCCTCTTCTTTTAACACAGAGAGGATGCAATATTCCAGCACGCCCTTGCGCATCTGCGCTTTTGTGTTTTCAATGTTCATGATTTAATGTTGTTAAGCGGTTGTTTCCTGTTCGATTTTTGTTGATGAATGAATCCCATTGCTTATTTATTTTCTTCGGTTGATGAAGCCGAAGCATTTTTATCCTCTAAAATCAATGTGCTTTTTATAAAGGGAATACTGAGCGGATACTGACATATTTCGCCATTATTTGCCCGGATGGCCGCCGTGATTACCGCGATTAATTCTAGGACAAAAAGTCCAGTAAGGACTGTTCCCAAGATTATGGCGGTAATTACCAGACCAGAAATATGGAAAAAGCTCCAGAAAGTGTCAAAATCACCTTCAAAATTTACATTTCCATTCGATTTTACGATGCCTACAATCTGCCAAGCAATAAATGGTAACGCGATCAACACCGCACAAATGTTGTAAATAAACATGCTGATCTGGAAGTTGATCGCCCGCCGACCGTGCTCATCTACAAACCTTGATTCCTTTTTTTGTGCCATCCAGAGCAGCAGCGGAAAAATGAAATTGCCCAGCGGGATTAAGTATTTGGTAAATGTGGCCAAATGAATAAATGTGGCGACACTGCGGTGATGAGAAGTAATTAATGAGGACATGATTACGATTTTTAAAATGATGAATACAATTTTTAATAACTACTAGCGATTAACCAATAATTGCCTATGCAAATATATATCTAAAAGAAGGTAGCTTGTGTTACATAGTACTAAAATTTAATAAATTATTAACAATTCGGAAAATTAAATTTGAATGTTTAAAGAATGAATTGACAGGAATACATTGTTTTTATAATGTCTAAAAGGGTTTTTTTGAATAAAATGTCAATTTTTAGACCTTATTTCCTTGTGGGTCATAAAATTGTTTTAATTTAGTCGTATGATTCAAGTGATAAATACATTAAGGATAACCCCCGGTAGGCGCATTAGGCGTACCAGCTCTAATGCGCGTTTCTAAAAACCAGCAAAAAGAACCTTAATTATTTCATGTCATGTTTCAAATGTCTTTTTTCCGTGACCACGGAAACTTTTTCTTTTCAAATTTTTTCTTTTCAATTTCATTATCCTTTCATTGTATCATGAATAGATTTTGCATGCATTTATTTAAGGTTTACAGGCAATCTATACACCGCCCCTTGGGGTGTTTTATGCACAGGGATCCAGGCGCGTCCGATCCCTCTTTTATATGTTTATAGTAACGGTTGGCGTTCGTTCCATCGTTAAAACAAACCATCAGTTTTCATTAAACCTTAAATACATTTCATTTCCATGGAAATAATCATAGCAAACAAATCACATGCGGGCTACGCCCAGATAATTTGCGACACCATCGCCGAATCAGCCTTGGTTCGCGGTACCGGCATCGCAAAGCGTACTCCAGATTATGTAATCACAAAAATGGAAAACGGTAATGCGGTCATTGCCTTAGACGGCGATTCTTTCGCCGGTTTTTGTTATATAGAAGCCTGGAGCCACGGCAAGTTTGTGGCCAATTCTGGACTTATCGTGCATCCCGATTTTAGAAATATGGGCCTTGCCAAAAAGATCAAAGAAGCCATTTTTGCGCATTCGCGGAAAAAATATCCAGATGCCAAGGTTTTTGGGATCACCACTGGTCTAGCGGTCATGAAGATCAACAGCGATCTGGGTTATCGCCCGGTCACCTTTTCTGAACTTACCGATGACCCCACCTTCTGGAAAGGCTGCCAGACCTGTCGCAATTACGATATTTTACAGCGCACCGAACAGAATATGTGCCTGTGTACCGGAATGCTCTACGACCCCGCGGTCGAAGAGGCCAAAAAGAAAAATGCCAAAGAAATTGAACCTAAAAAAACACTGAATAGCAAAGCTTTTTCACGCTTAAAAAGTATTAAGGAGAGCTTGTTTTTACGTCCCCCTAACCCCCAAAGGGGGAATGCTAAAGTTAATGATGAGGAAGCAAATAAGAAAAAGTAATGATTTGTTGGCCTTTAGGGCGCTGTGCTGAGCTTGTCGAAGTGTATCTCCGCTTTTTCAGCGAATTCCTTGTAGGTCTAAATGAAAAAATTTAAATAAGAATCAAAAAATTTCTGTTGAAGTTTATGATGAGCTGAGGAGATTTAAATAAGGATTGAGATTTCCGTCGAAATTTATGCTGAGCATAGTCGAAGTGCGGAAATGAAAAATAAAAGCATTTGAAATGAGCAATACCAATAAAAATAGCGATATCAATAAAAAATTAGTTCTCGCCTACAGCGGCGGACTCGATACTTCCTATTGTGCCAAATACCTTTCAGAAGAAAAGGGTTTTGAGGTGCATGCGGTGAGTATCAATACCGGTGGTTTCAGCCAACAGGAAATTGATGAAATCGAGGAAAAAGCACTTAAAATCGGTGCAAAAACCTATAAAAACGTACAAGCCGTCGATACGTTTTACGATAAAGTAGTCAAGTATCTTATTTTTGGCAATGTGCTCAAAAATAATACCTATCCACTTTCGGTAAGTGCGGAACGTATTATCCAGGCGGTCGAGATTATCAAGTACGCAAAATCCGTTGGTGCCGGTTATGTCGCGCACGGAAGCACTGGTGCGGGTAACGACCAAGTGCGTTTTGACATGATTTTTCAAATCCTTGCGCCAGAAATCGAGATTATCACGCCTATTCGGGATTTAAAGCTTTCCCGTCAGGAAGAGATCGATTACCTGAAAAAACATGGTATTGAAATGTCCTGGGAAAAGGCAAAATATTCGGTAAATAAAGGTCTTTGGGGAACCAGCGTGGGCGGAAGTGAAACGCTAACTTCCGATAAAGGACTTCCTGAAAGCGCGTTTCCTTCCCAAGTGAAAAAAACCGAGAGCGAAAAAGTGACCCTTACTTTTGAAAAAGGTGAATTGATTGCTTTAAACGGCAAAAAAGATTCCGCAGTAAAAAATATTGAGGCACTTCAAAAAATCTCCAGTGCTTATGGAATAGGTCGTGATATTCATGTGGGCGATACGATTATAGGGATCAAGGGCCGCGTGGGTTTTGAGGCCGCCGCACCGCTCATCATCATCAAGGCGCATCATTTGCTTGAAAAGCACACCCTTACCAAATGGCAAATGCAGCATAAAGAATATCTTTCCGGTTTTTATGGGATGCACCTGCACGAAGGTCAATATCTTGATCCCGTAATGCGCAATATGGAGGCTTTTCTGGCCGATAGTCAGGCAAATGTTTCCGGCGAGGTTTATGTGACCTTGCATCCCTATCGTTTTACGCTGGAAGGAATAAAGTCAGATCACGATCTTATGAATGCTTCCTTTGGCGCCTATGGCGAAATGAACAAAGGTTGGACGGCCGATGATGCGAAAGGCTTTATCAAACTTTTGGCCAACCAGAACAAGATCTATAACCACGTAAACGGCGAACAATGATACAGGTAGGAATTGCGGGAGGCGCGGGATATACGGCGGGCGAACTCCTCCGTATTTTACTGAACCATCCCTATGTGGAACTTAATTTTGTTTATAGCACTTCAAACGCGGGAAATTTGCTCAGTGATGTGCATGAGGATTTGCTGGGTTCTACAGGAATCCGTTTTTCGAATAGCGTAAATATGGCTGTTGACGTGCTTTTTCTCTGTTTGGGGCACGGTACTTCCAAGCGTTTTTTAGAGGAAAACCACTTTACCGAAGAAACGGTCATCATTGATCTTAGCAACGATTTCAGGTTGAAAAAAGACGCTGAATTCCAAGGCCGCGAATTTATTTACGGCCTTACCGAACTCAACCGCGACCAGATCAAACAGGCCAGTTCCATTGCGAATCCGGGTTGTTTTGCCACTGCGATCGAGTTGGCCTTGTTGCCGTTGGCGAAAAATAAATTGATCACCCATTCCATTCACGTAAACGGCGTAACCGGTGCGACCGGTGCGGGTACATCACTGTCCGATACCACGCATTACACGTGGCGCGACAATAATTTCTCCTATTATAAAGCCTTTACGCACCAACATCTGGGCGAAATTTACCAGACCTTGGGCGGATTACAAC
>JBDNGW010000133.1:0-12817 GCA_041689735.1 Leeuwenhoekiella sp.
GATATGTAAAATAAGATTTTGGTTGTAAATTGATTATGATTTGAATTTTTTAACCCAATCATTGGCAAACTTTATAAAATCGGCAATGGGCATTTCCTCTATTTCTTGGGTTGTATATTCTTTGGATAATTGTGTTATTAAATCATCTATAAATAAATTATAAGAATCCCATATTGCTCTTTGCCCGTCGATATGAATATTTGTGAAATTAACTGAAAACCAATTACGCACTCTTGTAATAAGTGTATAAGGATCATCATTGTGATTCTCGATATCCTGTCCTGCTATGTCTGAAAGTATTTTTTGGTAATAATATTTCTCTGTTTCTAAAATCAAAATTTTCTTTGTTTTTAATTTACCAGTTCCATATTCCATAGCACCTATGTCCAACCCGAGCTCATAAGGCATATTGAATCTTGGTAAATCTCCAGTGTTTAGCGCTTTGCTTCTTGACAAATCATGGATACCATATTTACAGTTCTTAATTAATTTTTTTATTTCATTAATTCGGATCGTTGAAGATGATATTGTTTGAGAAAGTTTGGGAATTAACCCTAGATAGATAAGAGTATAAATCAAAGGCCGAATTAGAAAAATATAATCTTTATCAAAAGGGCAGTTAATAAAAACATTTTTTTCAAAAGACATTCAGTTTTATTTATCAAATGAAACCACTTCTTCTATTTCACCTGTGGTTTTATGAACGACTACTTTGCCATTGGATTTTATAGCCGTTTCCTTCGCAAAACATTTTGCTTGCTCTTGATTCGAAAATATACGTAAAGCTCTTTTATGACCATTTGCTACAACTGCCCATCTTTCTCCATCACTGCGAATAATATGATATCGATGAGGATCTGCAAATCTTGCTCCTGCAGCAACTTTTTCACCTAGTCTTTTTGTATAGATATTTTTCCTTTGCATGACACCTATTTATTGGTTTAGAAATATACGATAAAAAACAGGAACTAGAGTTTTTTATATTATGAGTTCAGTCTATGATCACTTCGAGATTAGAAATGTGGTCAAATATTTATCACAATCAAATTTCTCTTTTAGTCATCACCTAAACAACTATCCACATTCAACCAAATAACAGTACTTTTGAAACATGAAAAACCAATTAAGATCCATTTTAACCCATATTTATCCCATTTTAGTGGGTTGTCTCATTGTTTCCTGCAAACAGGAACAAAAACTAAAAGTTGAATTTTCTAGTGGAAAAAAAGTCGAGATCAGCCATGCTGAAGGTTTTGAGATTACAAACTATCCTGATTTTTCAATCATTACCGTGACCGAAGCGTTTCCAGATAGTGATGCAACCTATTACTACGCGCTGGTAAATGAAGGCAAAAAATTACCGGATTCCATAAAAGCAGATGTGGTTGTTACCATTCCGGTTAAGTCCATCGTAGTTACTTCGACCACGCATATTCCATCTTTGGAAATGCTGGGTGTGGAAAATACGCTGAAAGGCTTTCCCAATCTCGATTATATTTCCTCGGAAAAAACAAGGGCGCTGATCGATGCCGGAAAGATCAAAGATTTAGGCCAGAATGAATCTATCAATACCGAAACCACGATCAATCTCGACCCAAATGTTGTGGTGAGTTTTGGTGTGGAAGGAGAAAACAAAGCGCTCGCTTCCTTGGGCCGTGCAGGAATTCCTGTGGTTTATAATGGCGATTGGGTTGAGCCCAGTCCGCTGGGAAAAGCAGAATGGATCAAGTTTTTTGCCGCATTTTACGACAAACAGGAAATGGCGGATTCCATTTTTAATTCCATCGTCGCAAACTATAATGAAATCAAGCAAAAAGTAGCAAAAACCAGTGAAAAACCCACCGTTTTAAGCGGCGCCATGTTCAAGGATGTTTGGTATATGCCACGCGGCAACAGTTGGGCAGCCCAACTTATCGCAGATGCCCACGGCGATTATTTATATAAAGAAACAAGCGGTACCGGTAGTTTATCGCTTAGTCTAGAAGAAGTGCTAGACACCGCCCAACAAGCCGATTTCTGGATCGCACCAAATGCATTTGAATCCTACGGCGCACTGGAAAACGCAAATTCGGTATACGCCAAATTCAAGGCTTTTAAAGAGCATAAAATATATGGTTTTGCTTCAAAAAAAGGAGCCACCGGCGGAATCATTTATTATGAAATCGCACAAAACCACCCCGACTGGGTGCTGAACGATATTGCAAACATCCTGCATCCCGGCCTTTTCCCCAATTACAAACCTCATTTTTACTCGCCCCTTGAGCCATAGCACAAAAAACAGTTGGGTTTTCCTAACGCTGGGCCTCCTCCTGGTGATCGCATTTCTGGCCAATCTCTGGCTGGGTTCGGTCCATATTCCGATGAGTGAAATCCTCTACGGACTCACCGGTCAAGAAGTGGCCAAAGAATCCTGGCAGTACATCATCATTGATTATCGCCTGCCCAAAGCGCTTGCCGCACTTATGACCGGTAGTGGTCTTGCCGCCGCCGGGCTTATGATGCAGACCTTGTTTAAAAATCCATTGGCGGGGCCGTTTGTTCTTGGGATAAGCAGTGGCGCAAGTCTGGGCGTGGCGATTTTTATCCTGGGGGGGGGTTTTTTGGGCATTTCGGTCAGTTATTTTAGCGGCAGCTGGGGCATGATCCTTTCGGCCAGTTTGGGGAGTTTTCTGGTGTTGGCCGTCGTGATTTCGGTGGCTGCGCGGGTTCGCGACTCCATGGCACTGCTCATTATCGGACTCATGTTTGGCAGTCTCACTTCGGCGGTCGTAAGTATTCTTGCTTATTTTAGTCCGGCGAGTGAACTGCAGCGCTATATTTTCTGGTCTTTTGGAAGTCTGGGCGATATTTCCTGGAGCGGGATCGGGATACTTTCGATCTGTTATGGTGCTGGGATCCTGTTGTCTTTCAGCGTTCTAAAAAACCTGAACAGTTTGCTCCTTGGCGATCTGTACGCGCAGACTTTGGGGATTTCGCTCAAAAAAAGCAGGTTGATCATTATCATCGCAACCAGCATTCTGGCGGGAAGCCTTACCGCGTTTACCGGGCCCATAGCATTTGTGGGACTGGCAGTGCCGCATTTGATTCGGCAGGTTTTTAACGCTTCCAACCATTGGGTACTTATGCCGGCATCGCTTATGGGCGGCGCGCTGCTCATGCTTATTTGCGACAGTATTGCGCAGGCGCCATTCAATTCCTTCACATTGCCCATAAACGCCATCACTTCGCTGGTTGGCGCGCCGGTTGTGATCTGGTTATTGGTGCGGAAAAAGAAATTGATCTTTTAATATGGTCGAAAAACAACATAAAACAGCGGAAAACCCGGTTTTGATGACCGAAAATCTTGCAGTTGGCTATTCGCTGAAAGCGGAAAAAAAAACGATCGTTTCCGAGGTAAATATTGAATTTCACAAAGGCGAGCTCATCGGAATGGTAGGCATCAACGGTTCGGGGAAATCTACCTTGTTGCGCAGTCTTTCCGGTTTGCAGGAACCTTTAATTGGAACCGTTTTTCTGGAAGGTGAAAAACTAAATCAAATTTCCGCTGAAAGAAGGGCACAGCAATTGAGCGTAGTGCTTACTGGCCAACAGATCTCCAAAAACCTGAGCGTGGTGGAACTCGTCGCGTTGGGAAGACAACCGTACACGAACTGGCTGGGAAACCTGAATAAAACCGATATAAAAAGTATCAATAACGCCCTGGCCGCTACTGAACTTCAAGGCTTAAAACATCAAAAGTGTCATACCCTAAGCGACGGCCAGTTGCAACGCGCCCTCATTGCCCGGGCGCTCGCACAAGATACAAGCCTTATCATTCTGGATGAACCTACCACGCACCTGGATCTCCACCATAAAGCTTCGGTACTGATTTTGTTAAGGGAAATTTCAAAAAATACGGGAACTACAATCCTATTTTCCACGCATGATATTGAACTGATCATCCCAATATGCGATAAAATGCTGGTGTTGCACGAGGGAAAATGCACCATGGATGCACCACAGAAATTGGTTGAAAACGGCATTTTTTCCAGGTTATTTCCAGATAAAATCATCGGTTTTGACCCTGAAACCAGTCGTTTTTACCTGAAAAAATAAAGATTTTACAGACCGTTTTTTGCATTTTCAAATATGTATCTTTGAGACCAAACCTACTGCTATGAGTGAATCTTATCTATTGCTGATTATAGGTTGCGGAGCACTGCTTTTGGGCGGTTTATTGGGGTTTTTGATTTCGAATGTACGCAAGAATGGCCAGCTCAGTCGATTGAATGAACGGCTTGATCTGCAGTCGCTTCAATTACAAAAAACAGAACGACAGCTTCAGGAAACGCAGGACGAAAAAAACAATCTGCTCAGTGAGATCAGCAGCATTCAGCAAAACCTAACAAGGCGGAATGTGGAACTGGAGCACCTCAAAGAGCGCATGAGCGAAAAAACCGGCGAACTCGAAGAATTACAGGCGCGGTTTACAAGGGATTTTGAGTTGGTCGCCAATAAGATCCTCGACGAGAAATCGACCAAATTCACCTTGCAGAACAAAGAAAACCTCGATACTATTTTAAAACCGTTACAGGAAAAAATAAGCAGTTTTGAGAAAAAAGTAGAAGATACGAATAAAGAAAGTCTGGGCCGTCACAGCGAACTCCGCCAGCAAATTAAAGGTCTGTCAGAACTGAACCTACAAATGAGCCGTGATGCAGATAACCTCACCAAGGCGCTAAAAGGAGATTCCAAAATGCAGGGCAACTGGGGCGAAATGATCTTGACCCGTGTACTCGAAAAATCAGGTCTTGAGAAGGGCCGCGAATATACGGTACAGGACAGCCACGCCAGTGAAAATGGCCGCCGCTTACAGACTGATGTGCTCATTCACCTGCCAGATGGTAAAAAAATGATAGTCGACAGTAAAGTCTCACTCACGGCCTTTGAACGTTTTGTTTCCGAAGAAGATGAAACCCTGAAAACAGCGCATTTAAAACAGCATATTACTTCCATAAAACGACATATTGACCAACTGAGCGCAAAAAATTATCCGTATCTTATTGATGAAAGTCCAGATACGACCTTTATGTTCATTCCCGTAGAGCCGGCCTTTGCCATTGCATCTGCACACGCACCACAATTGTATGAGACGGCTTTTGACAAGCAGGTGATTATCGTGACCCCTTCTACCCTACTTGCCGCTTTAAGGCTGGTGGAAAACCTATGGCAAAACGATAAGCAAAAGAAAAATGCAATTGAGATTGCAACCCAAGCTGGAAATTTATACGATTCCTTTTCTAATCTTACAGACGAGCTGCTCAAAATTGAAAGGCAAATGGGAACGGTACAAAATAGCTTTGGCAACGCCCTAAGAAAACTCACAGGAAAGGGAAATCTAGTCCAGCGTGTGGAAAAATTGCGCCGTCTAGGGGCTAAAACAAGCAAAAAAATCGAATCTAGTTTAGTACAGCATATTCCGCAGGAAACTTTAAAATCAACCGATAAACAAAACGAATAACTCATGAAAAAAACGCTTATATTAATCGTAGGTGGTATTTTGACACTCTTTATACTCTTTTTTACCTTTGTCTATTTTGTTCCCTACAGTAAGGGTACACGCGCGGGAGAACTTATAAAATTCAGTCATAAGGGCGTTATCATTAAAACCTGGGAAGGCCAGATCAGCCAAGGTATAAGTGGGGCGCAGATCTTTGATTTTACCGTTCTTGACAATAAGCCAGAAGTGATAGAGCGATTAAAGGAATATCAGGGTAGTTATGTAAACCTTACATATATAGAGCGTTACACGACTTTTTTCTTTTGGGGGGATACCCAATACTTTGTTACGGACATAAGCCAAGAAAATTCGCCTCATTTTAATCGAAATTGATCACATTTAGTACGTTGTATGCTCAATAAATTTAAGAATATTGCTGAATCTCAAATCACCATGAGTCAGCTGATGTTACCTTCAAACACCAATTTCTCCGGAAAGATTCACGGTGGTTACATTTTATCCCTGATGGATCAAATCGCCTTTGCGTGTGCGTCAAAACACTCGCGAAACTACTGTGTGACTGCTTCAGTAGATACGGTAGATTTTTTAAAACCCATTGAAGTGGGCGAACTTGTGATGTTGAAAGCATCGGTCAATTATGATGGGCGCACTTCTATGGTCATCGGTATCCGTGTGGAGGCCGAAAATATTTCTTCTGGTGAAATAAAACATTGCAACTCTTCTTATTTTACCATGGTCGCCAAAGATGATGAAGGAAAAAGTGTCGCCGTACCTGGCCTAATCCTTAAAACCGAAGCCGATATACGCCGTTTTGTAAGAAGTATGAAACGCCAAGAGACGAAGGGTAATCGAAAAAATGAATTCATGGAGACTGATTTTGTTTCCGAAGAATTCATGGAAAGCCTTGAAAATCACAATGTGAAACTAGAATTCGAATTAAGCTAAAAACGGTAAAACAGCTTAAAATCAACAGAAAAGCCCCTAATAAAGGGGCGTTTTCTGTTTAAAAAGTATTAATCGCACACTACTGAAGCAATTAATTTTTAATCAATTTTTGCGTAAAGGTATTATTGCCATTATCTACCTGAACCAAATAAATACCGCGTTTTAAAGAGCTTACTTCCACACCGTTTATAATAGTTGCACGTGTTAAGCGTTCTTGTTTTACAACCTTGCCCAGTACGTCAAAAATAGTAACATCCAGATCGTCATTTTTCGCTTGGTTCTGGAAGAAAATACGATCTTTTACAGGATTGGGGTAAATTTTAAAGTCAAGTGCTTCAATAGGTTCAGCTCTCGGATTGTCGGTTACGGTAATCGTACCGAACATCGTTCCCGGATCCACATTACAACGATAGTCTATGACCGCTTGTTTTGTAAACGTATAGGAATAAACGTAACCTTCTTGCATGATAGTTTCCGAGCCAAAGTCGGCCGGAGCATCTTCATCATTGCTCGCTACGTTGTGCGGTGCCGCCGTGCCCCAGATCCACCTTACGGTGTCTCCAGTCTGGATATCCAAGCTTGCGACCTTACCATTACTATCTTGTTTCCAAGTAATATCATAAGTGGTTTGCCCGATGGCCAGCGATGCCATTAAAAGAAAAAAGGTAGTTTTCATTACATATGGGGTGCTTTCTAATTTCTTACAAAATTAAGTGAACTCAAACACAATAAGCCAAAACCATGCCCAATTTAATATCAATTTATAAAGAACAACCTAATTTTCTGAATACCAGCATTTTTTATTTGCTCAAATACATTTTTCTTCGCGCATAAAGATCATAGAATTCGTCATCTTTTAGGTTATCAATAAATAGGATACTCTCCCCTGTACTTTTCATTTCTGGCCCTAGTTTTTTATTTACCTGGGGGAATTTATTGAATGAAAAAACCGGTTGTTTGATCGCGTAACCTTCTAAGTGTGGTTTAAAATCAAAATCCTTAACTTTCTTTTCGCCCAGCATAACTTTGGTCGCATAATTCACATACGGCTCTCCATAGGCTTTGGCTATAAAAGGAACGGTACGCGATGCCCGTGGATTAGCTTCTATGATATAAACTACATCATCTTTTATGGCAAATTGAATATTGATCAAGCCCACTGTACCCAGCGCGAGCGCAATTTTATGGGTGTGGTCCCTTATTTGCTGCATCACCAAATTGCCCAAAGTAAACGGTGGAAGCAGCGCATGAGAATCTCCAGAATGTATTCCGCAGGGCTCTATATGTTCCATAATACCAATAATATAAACGTCTTCACCGTCACAGATCGCATCTGCTTCAGCTTCAATTGCGCCGTCCAGATAATGATCCAGAAGAAGCTTATTATTGGGTATTTTGCGCAAAAGATCCACAACTGTTTCTTCCAGTTCATCTTTATTGATCACGATCTTCATCCCCTGGCCGCCTAGCACATAGGAAGGCCGAACCAAAATGGGAAAGTCTAAATGATCTGCCACCGCCAGCGCTTCTTCTGCCGTTTCGGCAGTATCAAACTCGGGATAGGGAATGTCATTATCTTTTAAAAGTTGGGAAAAACTACCACGGTCTTCAGCGAGATCAAGCGATTTGTAGCTCGTACCTATGATTTTTATACCGTAACGGTCCAGCTTTTCGGCAAGTTTTAAAGCGGTTTGACCACCCAACTGTACAATAACTCCTTCCGGCTTTTCATGACGGATAATATCGTAAATGTGTTCCCAAAAAACGGGTTCAAAATAAAGTTTATCGGCCACATCAAAATCGGTTGAGACCGTTTCCGGGTTACAGTTGATCATGATGGTCTCATAGCCACATTCTTTAGCAGCAAGTACGCCGTGCACACAGCAATAATCAAACTCGATCCCCTGGCCTATTCTGTTGGGTCCAGAACCCAGCACTACGATTTTTTTCTTATCGCTCACCTTGCTTTCATTGGCCGAAAAAGGTTTGCCATCCTTTAGCTGCATTTGATTTTCAAAAGTGGAATAGAAATAGGGCGTTTGTGCCACAAATTCTGCCGCGCAGGTATCTACTAGTTTATACACCCGGTTTACCTGCAGTTCATCACGCTTGTTGTAGACCTCACTTTCTAAACAATCAAGCATGTGTGCAATTTGCCTATCGGCGAAACCTTTCTGCTTAGCCTCGAGCATTAAATCCCGGGAAAGAGAATCTATATCGTATTTGGAAATTTCTTTTTCAAGCGCATTGAGCTCTTCAAATTGCTTTAAGAACCACATGTCAATCTTGGTAATATCATATATTCTACTCAACGGAATGCCCATTTGTATGGCGTCATAGATCACAAAGACACGGTCCCAACTGGCATAGGTCAACTTCTCAATGATCTCATCATAGCTGGTGCTTCCTTTGCCATCTGCACCCAGACCGTTGCGTTTGATCTCGAGGGATTGTGTTGCTTTGTGCAAGGCTTCCTGAAAAGAGCGGCCTATCCCCATCACCTCACCAACAGATTTCATTTGTAATCCTAAAGTACGGTCACTGCCTTCAAATTTATCAAAGTTCCAACGGGGAATTTTTACGATCACATAATCCAATGTCGGCTCAAACAGCGCCGAAGTAGATTTGGTGATCTGATTATCCAGTTCGTCAAGGGTATAGCCAATGGCAAGTTTTGTGGCGATCTTTGCAATGGGATATCCAGTGGCTTTTGAGGCCAGTGCCGAAGAACGGGAAACCCGTGGGTTGATCTCGATTGCGATTATATCCTCATTGGCATCTGGGCTTACGGCAAACTGTACGTTACATCCCCCGGCAAAATCCCCTATACTGCGCATCATTTTTATGGCCATACCGCGCATTTTTTGATACGTGGTATCGCTCAAGGTCATCGCGGGCGCCACGGTGATGGAATCGCCGGTATGAATCCCCATGGGATCCATATTCTCAATAGTACAGATGATGACCACATTGTCATTTTTATCCCGAAGCAATTCAAGTTCGTATTCTTTCCATCCTACCAAAGCCTTGTCGATGAGCACTTCGTGAATGGGCGAAGCTTCCAGGCCACGCGTGAGCAGCTCGTCAAACTCACCTGCCGTGTGCACAAAGGAAGCTCCAGAACCACCTAAGGTAAAAGAAGGTCTGATCACAAGTGGAAAACCGAATTCCTGCGCGATTTCCTTCCCTTTAAGATAACTTCCGGCAATTTGCGCGGGGGCAACAGGAATGCCTATCTCAATCATGAGGTTCTTGAACAGATCCCTGTTTTCAGTAACATTTATGGCATTTATATCAACGCCTATCATTTTTATATTAAAGTCTTTCCAAATCCCCTTCTCATCTGCTTCTATACAGAGATTGAGCGCAGTCTGCCCGCCCATTGTGGGGAGCACTGCATCAATCTGTGGATGCTCTTTTAAAATCTTAACAAGCGACTTTGTGTTAAGCGGTAGCAGGTACACATGATCTGCCATCGCGGGATCTGTCATGATCGTGGCAGGATTTGAATTGATCAAAATAGTCTCGATCCCATCTTCGCGCAGGGAGCGCAGGGCTTGGGTTCCTGAATAGTCAAATTCGCAGGCCTGCCCTATAACGATTGGGCCGGAGCCGATAATGAGAATGGTTTTTAGGTTGTGGTTTTTAGGCATATTATGGGTGTTATAGTGGCTAAAAAATAGGTCTCGCTAGGTTATAAAAAAAGGCGTTACTTAAAAAAGTAACACCTTTAAATTGTAAAGCATTATGGCATTGCAGCGTTGCGCTTTATCTTTTATGTCTTAACTCAGATGATACAGAAAGCTTTCTTCTTCCTTTTGCCCTTCTGCGCGCAAGAACTTTGCGGCCATTTGCGGATGCCATGCGTTCGCGAAAACCATGTTTATTTTTTCTTTTTCTTTTGGAAGGCTGAAACGTTCTTTTCATTATATATCTTCTTTGATGTTCTTATTGCTTAAACTATTGAACCGGTTCCCCAAATTCTGGGCGCAAATATACAAAAACTTTTTTGTTGACCAAATGTAAAGTTTAAATTATTTGGATTAGTTTTTCCTAACTTTGCAAATCTTAAAAAAAAATACCGGTAACTTTGATCATATTAATATCGGTCAGAAAAAACGAGCAACCTTATGTTTAACAAGAATATAAAATTAGTCCTTTTTGCCATTGTATTCGGTTACGGAATATGGCAATTTATAGATCGTGAAATAGGTAATGGGATCATGCTTGTATTGCTCTCCTTAATTTTCATCGTGCTGTATTTTAAAAATGAGATCATTATCCTCGCCTTTCTTCGCCTGCGCAAGCAAGATTTTGAAGGTGCAAAAAAATGGCTTGATAAAATCAAAAACCCAGAGGGCGCACTCATTAAAAAACAACAGGGCTATTACAATTACCTGCATGGGCTAATGGTTTCACAAACAAACATGAACCAGGCCGAAAAATATTTCAAAAAGGCAATTGCGCTAGGACTCAGTATGGATACTGACCGGGCCATGGCCAAAATGAACCTTGCCGGGATCGCGATGGCAAAAAATCGAAAACGCGAAGCCCAGATGCTTCTCAAGGAAGCGCAGAGCCTTGATAAACATAATATGCTTGATGAGCAGATCAAGATGATGAAAGGGCAGATGAAAAAAGCCGCCAATATGCCAAAACAACATTATGGCCGCGGTAGGAGGTAATTTTCTGATATAGAAAAAAGAGCGCAGTAAATATCTCAATACTTCAGATATCTAATAACTTAAGTTAGTGCTATGAAAATGTACTAGACTGGCCCCCAGAAAAGACAGATTCAGGAGGAATTCTGAAGGTTTTTTGTTCCGAATTGACACATTTTTTGAAAAAAATAGGTTTTTGAAATATAATTTTGAAATTAAACATGTGGCAACACTATTTGATAAAGCCAAAAAAAAGTGACGTAATAAAATACGTTTTCAACCAACTTATTATCAATACGCTTAAATGGATATTTAAAAAAATAGATTTTATTTATTGAGTTATCTACTCATAAAACAGTCATTTCCGTCTAATAATGGTTGATTTTAACCTAAAAATGCCCGAAAAAAATCAGATTTCTTTCGGGCATTTAAAGTTATTTTCCTTGTTAAATTACATTGCTCCCCATTCTTTAAGAGAATCTTTGTTCATTTTAATATAATCTGCGTTACCTTCTTTTTCGGCGTCAGCTAAAGAGGCTTTTGCAGTTTTAATGGCTCCTTTTTTATCTCCAGATTTTGCGAGGATCAATGATTGTTGACGCAATTGCCAGAACCGTGGATTCTCGGTCATGCTCATGGCTTTATCCATCCACATTTTTGATTTTTCGATATCCTTCCCGGCATTTAGAAAATATACCGCGGCATTGTAATAATCACCGGCAGCTGGACCATTCAAGGCGCTATCTATGCTCGCCATTACTTCCTGATCTGTGCTTACCTTAAAGGGAACGCCCACGTACTGGTCTTCCCACATAAGGCCCAGCATGGCGCCGTCTGATGTAACGTCATCTATTGTAATGGTAAAAGTTTCTATTTCCATGGGCAATTGTTGTGCTTCTGCCATGGTTTTTAATGCAATTTTGCTTTCTTCAAGCTCTGTGGGCAATGGATTACTGTCATCCGTATAAAAAACCACTTCCCACTCGTTTTCACCGGGAACTGTAAAAAGACTATATGTGCCCGCTTTTAGTTCCTTGTCCCCTATGGTTATTGCTTTGTCCGTACTGAATTTGGTCGTTGCATTTGCACCGGTTCTCCAGATCGTACCGTAAGGCAGTATTCCTCCAAAAATTTTCCTGTCGCGCATACTCGACCGTGAATAATCTATTGAGATTTCGGTGAGACCTACCGTTTGTGTGAGTGTTGCTGCCGGACTTGGAGCTGGGGTCTGTATCTGGGCACTCAAGCTACATGTAATAAAAAAAGTAAAGGCCACCTTTAAAAAATTCTTCATATTCAATTTTATTGGTTATAAATTAATGGTTTACATAATATTTTATACGAATATTACGTAGCTGAATGTAATACTATAAGCAGTTATTATCGTTAATAAAACCTTAAAAAAAGATTGTTTTAAACTAGTTATTAAATAGAAACGGTTATTTATCATTTTTTCTTTCAAATTGTATTGAACCCTTCAAAAAAATAACTTTCAAAAATTTTGCTCCTAACTTTAAAGTATGTTTAACTGTAAAGCTTTTTCATTGAACAACAAGGCGTTTATATTTACTTGGGTGTACGACAAATTTCCAGATTGTGAATAAAAGCGGTAATTTGTGGATAAAAACCAATGGATTTTAAAGAGCGTGCCACAGAGATATTTGCAAAGCATCTGGAAGAGTGGGAGTCCGACCCAAGACGGGCGCAGAAC
>JBDNGW010000134.1:0-6428 GCA_041689735.1 Leeuwenhoekiella sp.
ATCCGGTCAGTTCAAAACTGAAAACGGAGCACAGATCTATGCTGTAATACGTTCGGTAACCGATACCTGTATCAAAAATGGCCAGAACATATTGGATGCCTTTAAAACTATCGCCATATTGAAGCCTGAATAGTTACAATAAATCAAACAATCTTGGCTATGTGCATTTTTCATTTAATTAGTTTCAACTCCATAATAATAATCCTTAACTCAAACAATTGTAAAATTGTATTCAATTCCTAAAATATTGTGCTTAAAATTTAGGACGGATTAATAACAGAATCATTTAAAAACATTTCTTTAAAGCAACTAAATCTAGTGTGTAAGTAGTATAGTTTTGACTAATTTATAATTTTTTTCTTTGGCAAAAGTTCTTTTTATTTTCAAATTTACGAATATCTTTGAGCAGTATTTCATTCCAATTGCTCCCACAACCGTAATTGCCCTTTTCA
The DNA here is from genome assembly GCA_041689735.1 of Leeuwenhoekiella sp. Taxonomy (GTDB): domain Bacteria; phylum Bacteroidota; class Bacteroidia; order Flavobacteriales; family Flavobacteriaceae; genus Leeuwenhoekiella. The sequence goes on from JBDNGW010000134.1 coordinate 453, forward strand.
CGCTAAAAATGATCTATTTTCATCCAAATTTAGCCTGTTTTCGTCTTTTATAATAAAGGAATATATATCCGATTTGCCTTCCAATCAATAATTCATTGATTGGATTTTGTCATATCAAGCTTGTCTGTCGCCCAATGTAGGTTTGCTATTGCCAGCTAAGGCAGGCCCGTCTTTGTCGGCACGCTCGGCGCAGCAGCGATAGAATCGTAATCCTTCATCTCTGTTTTTTTGACCAAATTCAAAGAGATCGAAGTGACAGAATCGGCTTTAAAGGAAAACGCGGAGGATATGCGAATTAAGTCTGCTCAAATTCTTCCAAAGAAAAAAAAATCCGAGTTTTGGTTATTCTGTTACCTCTTCTAGAATCTGCGCAGCGTGGTCTTTGGTTTTGACTTTACTTATTACACGTTCCACTACTCCATTCTCATCAATTAAAAATGTGGTTCGGTTGATACCTTCATATTCTTTGCCCATAAATTTTTTTGGTCCCCACACACCAAAGGCTTCAATTACCTTTTTATCCTCATCAGCCAGCAACGGGAACGGAAACTCATATTTCTCCTTAAAAGTGGTCTGTTTTTTCTGAGAATCGGCGCTAATACCCAAGATAGCATAGCCGGCATCCTGCAGTTCCTTATAATTATCACGTAAGTTGCAAGCTTGTGCGGTGCAGCCCGGTGTGGAGGCTTTTGGATAGAAAAATACGACCAACTTCTTCCCTTTATAATCGCTTAATTTTATGATATTTCCGTCCTGATCCTGCGCTTGAAAATCTGGAACTTTATCACCTTCTTTTAATGTGTTCATATTGTCTATTTTTGTTTTGCTTAAAAATAAAGAAAATGACCAAGGCTGAAAAGGTAAACTTCATAATAGATACGTTAAAGCGTATTTATATAGATATTCCCATTCCGTTAGACCACAAAGATCCTTACACGTTGCTCATTGCGGTGCTCCTGAGTGCGCAGAGTACAGATGTACGCGTAAATCAGATCACGCCTTTACTGTTTGAAAAGGCAAACAATCCAGCGGATATGGTAAAACTTACCATTGAAGAAATCAGGGCAATTATAAGACCGGTAGGTTTATCGCCCATGAAGGCCAAAGGTATTCACGGACTTTCCCAAATATTGTTGGATAAATATGACAGTCAAGTGCCACAAAGCCTGGAAGCGCTCGAAGAATTACCTGCAGTGGGCCATAAAACAGCAAGTGTTGTCATTTCACAAGCTTTTCACATACCAGCTTTTCCAGTGGATACGCACATTCACCGACTTATGTACCGCTGGGGACTCAGCAATGGTAAAAATGTGGTACAGACGGAAAAAGATGCAAAACGTCTATTTCCAGAAAATATCTGGAATGATCTGCACCTGCAGATCATCTGGTACGGTAGACAATATTGTCAGGCACGTGGCTGGAATCTGGATAAGGATATCATCACTGCAACCGTGGGAAGAAAAAGTGTATTGAAAAAATATTACAAGAAATAATCTTTTTTGGACGATTTTCCAAGTTTGTTTAAAGGGACTGAAAATCAATTTATCAAGAAGGCTTTAGAAATTGTTATTCTGATTAAGTTTAAAAGTGGCAATATCTGAAAATTCGACATTTTCGAACAATCCCAAGCATACTCTCCAGCAAGTCGGAATTTATAATCCCAATTATTGTCGAGATATAAATTAGAAAAATCCGATTAAAATATTTTAATAAAAAAGCCCGTTTTTAAACGGGCTTGGAGTTAATTGAGAAGCACTTCGAACTTCTCACCTTTGTAATTAATAACACTTAAAGCTTGAGAATAATTTAAAAGAAACTGTATGGTTTCCTTTTTAGGGTAGTTTCCCTCCCCTTGTTGGGTTTTTTTCTTAGAGTAAATGTGGGCCATGAATTGCGTTTTAGTGATTTTCTCCAAGTACAACGTAATTCATAGGCATTTAGTTTGTATTAATTAGTTAAAATTATATTGTGTTTATCAATTAACTTACGCAAGTTAATCAGCGCATAACGCATTCGACCCAACGCGGTATTAATACTTACATCTGTTTTTAAAGCTATTTCTTTAAAGCTCATGTCTTTATAGATGCGCATGACCAGTACGTCCTTTTGATCATCTGGTAATTCTTCAATAAGGCGGCGAACATCGGTTTCCACTTGCTCCTTAATAATTTGTTTTTCCGCATTGAGATCACCGTCGCTGAGCACCGAAAAAATATTAAAGTCACCGGAATTATCAAACTTCGGCATTCTTTTGTTTTTTCTAAAATGATCTATCACCAGGTTGTGTGCAATACGCATCACCCATGGCAAAAATTTACCTTCTTCATTATAACCGCCCCGTTTTAGGGTACGTATCACTTTAATAAAAGTATCTTGAAAGATATCTTCTGTGATATCCTTATCATATACTTTAGAATATACAAAACTGTATATGCGCTGTTGATGTCTGGAAATCAATAAGGAAAGGGAGGCTTCATCGCCTTTAATATAGTCGCGGACGAGCGTTGCGTCAGAAGTTAACACATCTTTCATAGAATTGCTTTTGAGGTTTTTCACACCCTTATGGGTCTGATCATTAATACACTTAAAAGTAATGCTATGCTATAGGCTATTTAGATTTTGTTAACAATGCATCAAATATAACAACTTTCATTGCAAATAAAAAACCACAAATTACAATTTTAACATTAACAGGACGTTGGCCTATTTATTTAGCTGCATTTTATCGGTATAAACTATCTTTGCAGACGTAAAAAATTTGCTATGCATATAGACGTTTCTTTGGCTAAGCCGAAAGAAAATATCATCATAAAAGGGGCAAAACTCCACAATCTTAAAAACATTAATGCGATCATACCACGTAACAAGTTGGTCGTGATCACCGGCCTTTCGGGTTCGGGAAAATCAAGTTTGGCCTTTGATACACTCTATGCCGAAGGCCAACGCAGGTATGTGGAAAGTCTTTCTTCTTATGCAAGACAGTTCCTTGGCCGTCTTGATAAACCGAAGGTGGACTGGATCAAGGGTATTGCCCCAGCCATTGCCATTGAGCAAAAGGTAAATTCAACAAACCCGCGCTCTACCGTGGGCACTTCGACTGAAATTTATGATTACCTCAAGTTGCTTTATGCCCGTATAGGGAAGACCTTCTCCCCTATTTCCGGAAATCAGGTAAAAAAAGATACCGTTACGGACGTTATAGACTATGTGAAAAGTAAAGATGAGCGTACAAAACTTTTGCTCCTTGCTCCGGTAAACCTTGAAAAAGGTCGAAAAATGGCCGATAAACTTAATATTTTACAGCAACAGGGCTACGCTCGAATAAAAGTAAATAATGAAGTGGTGCGCATTGACGAGGCGGAAAAAGTCAAGGCAAAAGATAAAATCTATCTCGTCGTCGACCGAATAATAACCAACGATGACGAGGATTTTTACAACCGTCTCGCCGATGCTGTTCAAACCGCTTTTTTTGAGGGTAAGGGCGAAGCCATTATTGAAGAGCTGGAAACCGGTAAACAGCATGTATTCAGCAACAGCTTTGAACTGGACGGCCTGCAGTTTCTGGAACCAAACATTCATTTGTTCAGTTTTAATAATCCGTATGGTGCCTGTCCTACCTGCGAGGGTTATGGCGATGTGATTGGTATAGACGAAGACCTGGTAATTCCCAATACCGCGCTTTCGGTTTATGAACGGGCTATTTTCCCATGGCGCGGCGACAGCATGAGTTATTATTATAACGAGCTCGTCAATAATGCCTATAAGTTCGATTTTCCTGTGCATAAGCCCTATTTTGAACTGACCGAGGATCAAAAAAACCTGATCTGGGAAGGCAATGAATATTTTGACGGACTGAATACTTTCTTTAAATATTTGGAGTCTAAAGCTTACAAAATCCAAAACCGCGTTATGCTTTCGCGCTATCGCGGAAAGACAAAATGCCGAACCTGCAATGGTAAACGTTTGCGAAAAGAGGCAGAATATGTAAAAGTGGGGAACACACCCATAACAGCTCTGGTCAATCTTCCACTTAAAAAAGTTATACTGTTTTTTAACGAACTGCAACTGGATGACCACGACGCGCAGATTGCAAAAAGACTGCTCACCGAAATTACCAGTCGGCTGGAATTTCTCAATAAAGTTGGGCTTAGTTACCTCACGCTCAACCGGAAATCCAACACACTTTCCGGAGGGGAATCGCAGCGTATCAACTTAGCCACTTCGCTTGGGAGCAGCTTGGTAGGTTCTATGTATATTCTTGATGAACCCAGTATTGGTCTGCATCCCAAGGATACCGAAAAATTGATCGGCGTGCTCAAAGATCTACGTGATCTGGGCAATACGGTCATTGTCGTAGAACACGATGAGGACATCATGAAAGCTGCAGATGAGATCATAGATATAGGTCCCGAAGCCGGTACGCTGGGTGGCGATGTTGTAGCCGTGGGCGATTATGCAGCTATTTTAAAAAGTGACTCACTTACCGCAAAATACTTAAACGGCGAAATGGAGATTGAAGTGCCAAAAGAAAGGCGCACTTCAAAATATGGAATAGATATTAAGGGCGCGCGTGAAAACAATTTAAAAAACATAGATGTTCATATTCCTTTAAACGTGTTTGTAGCGATTACCGGCGTTTCCGGAAGTGGTAAAAGCACCTTGGTAAAAAAAATCCTTTATCCCGCCATGCTCAAGGAAATAGGCGGTCATGGCGAAAAAGCGGGGCAATTCAGCAGTATTTCGGGCAATTATGACCATATTAAAAACATCGAGTTCGTGGATCAAAATCCCATAGGGCGCTCCTCGCGTTCCAATCCGGTCACTTATATTAAAGCCTATGACGATATACGAACGCTCTATGCAAAACAGAAACTCAGTACTATCCGTAATTTTAAGACCAAGCATTTTTCGTTTAACGTAGACGGCGGCCGCTGTGAGACCTGCAAGGGAGAAGGAGAAGTTACCATTGAGATGCAGTTTATGGCAGACGTGCACCTGGAATGTGAGACTTGTCACGGCAAGCGTTTTAAAAAGGAAGTTCTCGAAGTGCAGTTTGAAGGCAAAAATATAGACGATATTCTCAACCTGACCATTGATGACGCGTTAGCATTTTTCGAAAAGCATAACGAAGATAAAATTGTACGGAAACTCAAACCATTACAAGATGTGGGATTGGGATATGTCAACTTGGGGCAAAGTTCATCAACCCTATCTGGCGGGGAAGCGCAGCGGATCAAGTTGGCTTCTTTTCTGGTAAAGGGAATCAATAGCGACAAGACCTTTTTCATTTTTGATGAGCCAACCACAGGTTTACATTTTCACGATATTAAAAAGTTGCTGGCCTCTTTTGAAGCCTTGATCAAAAACGGACATTCCATTCTGGTTGTGGAGCATAATCTTGATCTGGTAAAATGCGCAGATTATATGGTTGATCTGGGACTGGAAGGCGGTGAAGACGGCGGTTATCTCATTGCTTTTGGGACTCCGGAACACGTTGCTAAAAATAAAAAATCATATACTGCGCCTTATTTAAAAGAAAAGTTGTGAGGGGAATTTGAGTGTTTTTCAATTCTTTTTGAGTGATGATTTTAGTTTGTTGGCTCAATATGATTTCTTTGGTCGAGAAGTGTCACTTCGAGTGTTTTTCATGAGGCGCAGCCGAATGGGAAATGTACCTGCCTTTGCCGGTAGGCAGGTCGAGAAGCCTCGTCGCAGCTCAAAAACTTTTTGGTTTCAAAAAGATCTCGATACAACCTCCTACCGTCGGCCACTCGACCTGACATTTGCAAATTCGAGTGTTTTTCTTAAGGCGCAGCCGAATGGGAAATGTACCTGCCTTTGCCGGTAGGCAGGTCGAGAAGCCTTGTAGCAGCTCAAAAACCTTTTTGTTTCAAAAAGATCTCGATACAACCTCCTACCGTCGGCCACTCGATCTGACATTTGTAATTTCGAGTGTTTTTCTTAAGGCGCAGCCGA
>JBDNGW010000135.1:0-4531 GCA_041689735.1 Leeuwenhoekiella sp.
CAGTTGGAAGATTTTGCCAAAGAATTGGACGCTATCGACCATTTAGAAAAATGGGACAGCGCCTATTATTCAGAAAAACTAAAGCAAAAACTCTTTGATCTGGATGATGAAAAGTTGAAGCCCTATTTTGAACTGAAGAAGGTGATCAACGGTGCATTTACCATTGCCGAAAAGCTATACGGACTTCATTTTAAAGAGGTAAACGATATCGACACGTACCACGAAGACGTTAAAACCTATCGTGTTTATGATGAAAATAAAGCTTTTGTAGCTATTTTTTATGCTGATTTCCACCCGCGTGCCGGGAAACGTGGCGGCGCGTGGATGACTATTTACAAAGCGCAAATGGTAAAGAATGGGCAGAATGAACGCCCGCATGTTTCCATTGTGTGTAATTTCACGAAACCGACTTCCAAAACGCCGTCACTGCTTACCTTTAATGAAGTGACAACATTGTTTCATGAGTTTGGTCACGCGCTTCATGGCATGCTTGCAGACACTGTTTATCCCAGTTTGTCCAGTCCGTCTGTTTATTGGGATTTTGTGGAATTGCCCAGTCAGATTCTGGAAAACTGGTGCTACGAGCCAGAAGCGCTTGCACTTTTTGCCACGCATTATAAAACGGGAGAAAAAATCCCCATGGAATTGATTGAACGGATCAAAAAAGCAGCCAATTTTCAAGAAGGGATGCAGACTTTGCGCCAACTTAGTTTTGGCCAACTTGATATGGCGTGGCACGGCGCAGATCCAACTGGCATTAATGATGTACAGGCGCATGAAGACGCAGCTTTTAAAAACACCGAACTATATCCGAAGGTGGCCGAAAACTGCATGAGCACTTCCTTTTCACATATTTTTCAGGGAGGTTATTCATCGGGTTACTATTCCTATAAATGGGCAGAAGTGCTTGATGCTGATGCTTTCGCCTATTTTAAGGAAAATGGAATTTTCAACAGAGAAGTGGCAGATAAATTTAAGAAGCACATACTTTCACAAGGCGGTACGCAAGATCCTATGATTCTATATAAACGTTTTCGCGGAATTGAACCCAATCCTGAAGCACTGTTAAAGAGGGCTGGATTGATGGAGAAATAATTTAGTAGCAAGACTTGTGAATCTTAGAACGATAATTGTTTTATTTTTAAGAATTAAGCGTTTTTAAAGTTCTATCTTTCTTCAAAATAACTTCCAATTATGGATACATGCAAAAAATGTAAGCATGAGCTTGATTTCTGGCAGGTACTAAAGAGTTTTTGGCTCAATTATCGTTCGATCCAATGCTTCTTTTGTAAAGCCGTTCAACTACACGCAGATCGTAATAAATTGCTGGGTGGTCTTGTCATTGTTATGACATTGCTCTTTACAGCAAGATTATTGTTTACTGGAGAATTTAATGCAACTATTTTTCTGGGTTATGTATTTGTTACCGCTTTTACCGCGGTAATTTTCTCACTGGGAGCAGTTCCGTTTTTACGTTTTAATATTCTACAGACGCAGCGTTCTGAAAATAAAAATAAGGGATAATTGTTGGTTACTACAATTTATTCCTTATTCTTTTCTTCGATCCATTTGCTCATGAATTTGGTAGCTTGCAATGATTGATGTTTCAGCATGGCGCCCGTGAAATTCTGTAAACGGTGCTTATTCAAATTGCTAATTGTATTTTCTACTACTTCTATTAGCGCTTTTGACCAATTTTCCTTTATAAAGCGATTATTGATTATAATAGACCCACTTTGTTGGGCATTTAGCCACTTTTCTTTATTGGTATAAAGTTCGATTGCTGCAGCGGCAAACTTTTCGGAGTCGTCTTCAATATTTCCGTTAAAATCCAAATCACCGTTTAATCCTTCTGCTCCAATGCTTGTTGTGACACAAGGCGTACCGCATTGCATTGCTTCAAGTATTTTCCCTTTAAGTCCGGCGCCTATGCGAAGGGCAGCTAGACAAATTTTCGCGTTTTCTGTGGCTTCCCATGAACTTGCCACATGACCACAAATTAAAAATCCTTCTTTCTCATTGTGTAATTGTTCTATTTTTATAGTGGAATAAGCACCATAAATACGCAATCTAGCCTGCGGAAGTTGTTTCCTTATAAGCGGCCAGATTTCCTCTTTTAAATATAAAACCGCGTCATAATTGGGCAAATGCTTAAAGTTACCGATGGTCATAAAATCGGTTCGCTCTTCAAAAGGTTTCCAACTCGTCGTTTCCGACTCTCCAATTTTTTCTACCATAAATGGAAGATAAACTAACAGGTTTTTGGGCACGCCAAAGAAATTTTGAAGCAGCTCCATTTCAAATTCAGAAATAATAAGGGATAGATCACAGCGATACATACTTGCTATCTCCCGTTTTGCGGTGTCATTGACCAGAAAATCTTCGGTAAAAGGCTGTTTTTTCTTGAGCACTTCTGCCCTTGCATTGCGAAGGCCGTGCAAATCTTCGGTATCGAGGATACGCAGTGCATATGGACAATTTTTGGCGATACGCCAACCAAATTGTTCTTCAATCATAAAACGATCATACACTACAATCTGCGGATTTAATGCTTCCGCGAAAGCGTCAAAACTACTATCATTCAGCTTTATATCATGCGTTTGAACCGACATTGATCTCAAATCACTTGCATTAATACCGCGCTGCGCAGTACATGCAAAATGCACTGCATAACCTCGCCTTAAAAACACATCTACAAGTTGCATCATGCGACTACCGGCCGCGGAAGAGTTAGGCTCTGGCCAGACATGACCTATAATAAGTACTTTCATTGTATAAAGGTAGCGTATTCGGAAATCAAAAATATTCGTTAAAATTAACTTTCATTTATTATTGAAATCTAAAGCGTTCCCGTATTTTTCGGCTATGGAATATGAAGAAGCTAAAGATAAATTTCTAAATGCCTGGGGCGATTTAGGTACTAAATGGGGGATTAATAAAACCATGGCGCAAATTCACGCGCTACTTATGATTTCCCCTACTTCGCTGTCTATGGACGAGATTATGGAAGAACTGCAAATTTCGCGTGGCAATACGAGCATGAACCTGCGCGCGCTCATCGATTGGGGACTTATTTACAAGGAATACAAAGCTGGTGAGCGCAGAGAATATTTTGCAGCAGAGCAGGATATTGACCAAATGATCCGAAAAGTAGCGCTGGAACGTAGTAAACGTGAAATAAAACCCACTATCAGAGCACTTGAAAATGTGCAGGAAATGCAACAGGAAAATACTGCTGAAGCCCGCCAATTTAAAGCAAAAACCAAGCAGCTTTACGATTACATCAGCCAGGGCGATCGCATGCTCGAGAAACTAGTAAACCAGAAAGAAAACTGGGTTACCAAAACCATTTTGAAATTAATGCGGTAACTTTTTGACGCGCAAAACCTCACAGGCTTTGCGATAAAAGAAGCGATCTAAACCTGTGAGGTTTGATTCCGTTTACTGCGAGGTATTTCCTGATTTTCGTAGAATTCCTTGTAAGTTTGTCTTTCTCTGGTTTCCTGCAAGGTATTTCCTGCTTTTCGCAGGATTCCTTGTAGGTATATTTAGCCTAATTCTTAGAAATTGTTCTCAGATTACATATAATACATGAACGTTCAATCAATATAGCTTTTTTAGGGTTAATATTTTATTTGGTTCGTTTCCGTAGTATATTTACACCAAATAATTTTATTATGGCACGACAAAGCTTTTCGGTTAATGAGAAAAATGACGAATGGTTGCGGGAACAAGTATCCAGCAAAGAATATTCCAGCAAAAGCGAGCTGGTGAATGACCTTATTCGACAGGCCAGAAGCCAGCAGAAAAAAATTGATTGGATCAGGGCCAAACTGGATCGGGCAGAAAAGCGTGGTTTCTCTAACCGCACTCCGGAAGAAATACTTGCCATAGCCCAAAGCGGAGAGTGAAAATGACCTACAGACTAAGCCTTGAGGCTGAAGAAGATTTAATAAGAATCTACCGTTATGGATTGGGCAGATTTGAGGTTGACCAAGCCACCAAATATTATTTTGGCCTGATAGAACACTTTGAGCGAATCGCTTACAATCCCTATCAATTTGTTTCCGCAGAACACATCAAACCTAGTTATCGGAGCTGCAATTTCAAAGCTGATACAATTTACTACAGGATTGCAGAAGAAGTAGAAATAATGGCGATTATTGGAAGATAGGATTTTCCTTAATTGACAAAAAGGATAGTGTTGTATTGGAACTGTCAAAAACCAACGGTCTCTGGTTATTCATGATGTATTTATCGAAAAAAAACTTGTCAGGTTTGATTCCTGCAAGGTATTTCCTGCTTTTCGCAGGATTCCTTGTAGGTATATTAATCGTAATTCTTAGAAGTCGTTTTTAAATTCGATGTAATGAGTGAACGTTCAATTCCTATAGTTTAAGGGTGAAAATTTGATTTGGTTCGTTTTCATATTATGTTCCCGATATCGCTCGCTCATCGGGATAAACGATGTCTAAGCTTTCGCTGAAAAGGCGAAAGCGAGAGCCTGAACTGAAAAAGATCCCGATATCGC
>JBDNGW010000136.1:0-2255 GCA_041689735.1 Leeuwenhoekiella sp.
ATGTACAGAATTGGCGATGTTATTTTGTTCAGTAACGAGGCAAAAAACGCAGCTATAGCCTTAGCTAAAGCGAGGCTTTTTAACGAAGTTAATGCGCAAAAGAACAAGTCAAAATGTATAGGTTGTTTTTGAACAAAGCCTTAGAAAAGGCTCCTGTATTAATTTAAAAGGCTGAGCACCTGTACTCGTAGCATAAAGACAAATTCTTAACGTTTTGTTTAAAGATAATCTTTGATGTTTAAGGATCTGTCTAGAAATAACCTGCCCGTTTCTACTTGTTCTTTTGCTCGCCCACTGCGTTGAAAATACTCGTCATAGCTACTGCTATACCTGCGTTTTTCGCCTTGTTGTCAAACAAAATAACTGCCTATAATTCGGTCACTTTATTTCTGAACAGATCCTAAGTAACTTCAAGTCTAAATTTAAAGAATGAAGTTTTTTGTCAACGATCCTAAAGATGTAGTAAATGACGGTATAGAGGGTATGCTTACAGACCCCAAATTAACCCGGCTGAATAATTTCCCCGAAATACGGGTGGTTTTGCGTAGTACTATAGATAAGGATAAAGTTTCCGTAATATCTGGTGGTGGTTCTGGTCATGAACCGGCTCACGCCGGTTTTGTGGGCAGAGGTATGCTAACTGCAGTCGTTTGTGGTGATATTTTTGCTTCCCCATCTGTAGATGCGGTGCTCTCAGCAATTGTGGCAACTACAGGTAAAGCGGGTTGTTTACTCATTATCAAAAATTACACCGGTGACCGCCTCAACTTCGGCCTGGCAGCAGAGCAGGCTCGCGACATGGGATATCAAGTAGAAACGGTGATCGTGGGTGACGACATTTCTTTAGGTGAAGCCGTTGAGCAACGCGGACTTGCAGGTACTTTGTTTGTACACAAAACAGCTGGTCATTTAGCTGAAAAAGGGGGAACCTTGGATGAAGTTGCAGCTTTGGCTCGTAAAGTGGCTGGACAAACGTACTCTATTGGCCTATCGTTAGAAGAGGGGCAGAAGTTTCAAAACCCAGAGGAATCTCGATTAGGTGAATCAGAAGTAGAACTTGGATTGGGAATACACGGGGAACCTGGGGTAGAAACCATTGACATGAAAATGGCAGATACACTAATGGAAAGAGCTCTTACCACCTTAAAAAAATACTTACCAAAAACAGGAAAGAAATATGCGCTGCTACTCAACAATCTGGGTAGTGTGACACCAATTGAAATGAACATCCTACTGGCCTCATTTCATAAGTCTGATTTGGCTAAAAAAGTAAAGTTTCTAATTGGTCCTGCATCACTTATGACCTCCCTTAATATGAAAGGTTTTTCTATTTCAGTAGTGACTTTAGATAAGGAAATTGAAGAAGCGTTAACTTCTATTTCAGATCCCGCTTCCTGGTTTATAAGAGAGTACGGCAAGAAAGAACCTCTACCGAGTCCAGAACTTCCCGCTGTACTTCCATTTAAGGCATCAAAAAACGAGCGTGTTAATCGCGTCTTTGACGCAATTACCGAGGAGCTGATTTCGGCAGAAAAAGAGCTCAACGCTATAGATGAAAAAGTAGGGGATGGCGATGCCGGCTCTACGTTTGCTGCCGGTGCAAAAAAACTCCAAGAGCTTAAGGATAAACTGCCCTTAGATGATACCGGTGAACTCTTTATTACGATTGGCCGTATTTTGGCTCGGGAAACAGGAGGCTCAAGCGGTGTCTTACTTTCCATTCTGTTTACCCGCGCCGGTAACTCCTATAAAAAGGAGAAACATATGGGTAAAGCATTACTTGAAGGCTTGGAGAAAATGAAAGAATTTGGTGGTGCACGTGAAGGCCAGCGCACTATGATAGACGCTATGCAACCGGCGTTTGAGATACTCAGTAAAGAGGGTAGTTTAGAAACGGCAGCACAAAAAGCCCGAGAAGGTGCAACCAAAACCAAGGAGATCACACAAACCGATTTTGGTAGATCTTCTTATCTTGGTGAAAAAGACTTGAAAGGTGTTCCTGATCCTGGAGCTGAAGCAGTGGCACGCGTTTTTGAATGTGCCTTAGAAGTTTTATAATGTCAACCAACACTTAGGTAAAACTTTCAAAATAGGAACTTCTCCAAATCGTAATGCCTAGTGTAGTAACAATATAGTTTTGCAACATATATAAATTATATTTATCTTTCTTGTAAATTCCATACAAGATGAAAAAGGCAATAGTTAATTTGAGCCGTGAGGAGATTGAGGAACTCCGTAGCTTTAAAAGCTCGGCA
>JBDNGW010000137.1:0-1765 GCA_041689735.1 Leeuwenhoekiella sp.
TACAAATTTAATAGAAGGTATTTTGGAGATAAACTATCCGATAGGTTATTAATTGCGGCTCTTGAAACAACTTGGTATTAGTTACGGATAGTCATATTACTTATTGTAGGCAGTTAACTGATTGATGACAGTGCTAGGAGTAGCAAAGTATCCACTATCTAGAAAGACATAGAATAATGAAATTAAAAAATATGAAAATTATTAGAATAATTTTAGGGTTGACAATATTGCTTTTGGGGCAAACAATTGCTTATTGCCAGAATGCTTTTGCTGGGTCTGCGAATTCGAGACAGACTATTTTACCACTGAACGATTTAAGTGCATTTAATAATGCCGGTAAGAACTGGGTGGTTACATCGGAGTTTTCCAGTGATTATTCCAGGCCGTGGAATCTTAAAAAGCTTAGTTTCGGAACGGGGATGGTAATAAACGACCTGACCGACAAGCATCATAGCCATTTGGTAACGAAAAGGGAGTTTGGGGATGTTGAGGTGGAAGTCGATTTTATGATGGACAAGGGTTCAAACTCGGGAGTGTACCTGCAAGGCAGGTACGAAGTGCAATTGTTCGACAGTTGGCTGAATCCAGACCCTTCTTTTTCGGATTGTGGGGGTATCTATCAACGCTGGGGCGAATCCCGAACAGTAAAAGGATACGAGGGAATGGCGCCCCTGGCAAACGCCTCTAGAGCACCAGGTCTATGGCAGCATCTGCGTATAAGGTTTCAAGCACCCCGCTTTGATGCCGATGGAAACAAAACGGCCAATGCCCGTTTTGAAGAGGTTTATCTCAATGGGGTATTGGTGCAACAGCAAGTAGAGGTTTCCGGCCCCACAAGGTCCTCGCTTTTTGATGATGAAAATCCTTTTGGACCATTGGTTTTCCAAGGAGATCATGGCAAAGTGGCCTTTCGGAACATTCGGTATCGCCCGTTGGGCCAGGCGACGGATTCCAAAGGTGATGCAAGCTCTGGTGCCATTGTGGTAAAACCGGACGACAAACCCTATTTGCTCCGTAGTTTTATGATGTTCGGCGATAAGAAACTGGACTATATCATCTCGATGGGAGCACCCCAAGGCCTTAACTATGCCTATGATCTTAGGGAGGGAGCATGGCTTCAGGTATGGAGGGGAGGTTTTATGGATGCGACCGATATGTGGCACAGCCGGGGCGAATCGCAACTTGCCAGACCTTTGGGAAGTGTGGTTCGTTTTTCCGATGCCCCCGCCGTGACCAATTTGTCCGATACCGATGCGAAATGGCCGGAATCGCTGGCATTCGATGACCTTCAAAATGAAGGATACCTTCTGGACAGGGAAGGGATTCCGACGTTTAAATACACGACTGAAGGTACCAAGATAACGGACAAGATCGTTCCCCTCCCGGATGGAAAGGGATTCAAGAGAACACTGACCGTTGAAAATCCGACCGACAACCTGTATTGTAGGGCGGTCTCCGCAAGCAAAATAGAACAGATCGATAAGGAACTGTTCCGAGTGGATGGGACCTATTACATCAAGGTCGATCGACACCTTGATCCGCTGATCAGGAAGAACGGACAAGGACAGGAAATGCTCTTTTCCCTCAATAACCTGAAATCCCCTCTGACCTATTCCATAATATGGTAACACTAAAAATATTGGTATTGTTAAGTTGATATAGTTAGTGTATATTTGGATAAAAAAAACATGGATTGTCCAAAGTGCAAAAGTTCGGATCACGTCAAGGACGGTATCGTCCAGAACAGGCAGCGCCACCGCTGCAA
>JBDNGW010000138.1:0-3191 GCA_041689735.1 Leeuwenhoekiella sp.
AACCGGTATTTATGTACTTCGCGCGCTTGCTATTTATATAGGTCTTGACGAATTCTATTTTGATAAATGGGCCAGCAACGGCAATAGCATCCTGCGCCCCATTCACTACCCGCCAATTACCGAAGAGCCAAAAGGTGCGGTTCGTGCCGGTGCCCACGGCGATATCAACCTGATCACGCTGCTCATGGGCGCGTCTGCCGGTGGATTGCAAGTGTTGCGGAAAGATGGCGAGTGGATAGATGCGATTCCCGAAGCTGATGAACTGGTGATCAATGTGGGCGATATGCTGGAACGGTTGACCAATAATAAACTGCGCTCCACAATACACCGCGTGGCCAACCCACCAAAGGAACAATGGGGTTCGCCGCGCTATTCCATTCCATTTTTTATGCATCCCCGCAGCGAAATGTCACTTAATTGCTTGGAAGAATGTGTAGATGAAGAGCATCCCAAGGCCTATGCCGATATTACAGCTGGAGAATTTTTACACCAGCGCCTGGTTGAAATAGGGTTGATAAAGGAAAAGAAAGAAAAATAAGAAAAGAAATAAGTTTAATGGATTTAAAAGACCAACTTAAAGATTTATTTCCGGATCATAAAATATCTGAAGAAACGAATGATAAAAACGATAATAACCTCAATATCTGGATGCAGGACGAACCGCTACACTGTGTTTATGAAAAGCGCAAAGGCAAACCTGTAACCGTTATCAAAGGCTATACGGGCGCCGATGAAGATTTTAAAATACTGGCCAAAGAGCTCAAAACAATGCTGGGCGTGGGCGGTAGTTTTAAAAAGGAAAAAATCTTGATTCAAGGTGATTATCGGGATCAAATCATGGGTTTTTTAAAAGAAAAAGGATTTCAGGTCAAACGGGTTGGCGGATAAAATATTAAAACTATGAGTAAAAGAATCCTTCATATCATCAACAGTGATAGTCTGACCGAAAGTCTTAAAAGCATCAAGCTGGACGGCGAAATTATAGTATGGCGTGAAATGCTCTGCGAGGGCCCCACGGTTTCTCAAGTGGGGGATGACCGGTTTGTTGCTTTGCGGAAAAAGTTCTTACAAGAAGAATATGGCATAAGCGAGGAACTTTATGAACAAGAATTTATGAGCCAGCTCAAAAAACTGGATGCTATAGATAGTTATGACGAGATTATCTTATGGTTTGAATTTGACCTGTTTTGCCATATCAATATGGTGGCAGCGATAAGTTATCTCATTCAGCAGAAAAAGCAAGAACCTTTATATTTGGTCTGCAGTGGTCGCGTTCCCGGCGAAAAAGAACTCATTGGGCTTTCCGAACTTAGCGATAAGCAATTGGTCAGCCACTATAAAAACAAGATCAAACTCTCTGAAGATGATCTGGATATGGCCCATTTTATCTGGCAGCTCTATTGCGGAAACAACCCCAATAAATTAAAGCCGGAAATACGTAAAAGTTCCAACTTTAAATACCTTTCAAGCTGTATTAGAGCGCATATAGAGCGTTATCCCAATGTGCGTACGGGACTCAATACTTTAGAGACCAATATATTGCGCCTTATAGACCGGGAGCATATTACTTCAGAACATCAATTATGTGGCTACGCGCTGAGCTATCAGGGTTATTACGGTTACAGTGATAGCATGATCCTTAAAATTATAGATAAGCTTAGGCCGTTTTTTCAGATGGGCGATGATGGAATGGAACTCAATATGAACGGCCAGTTTGTGCTTGATGGCAGTCACAATTTTTATCGGGAGGTAAAAAACAACGATTCTTACGGCGGTACATGCAAATATGACTTTTTATATAGCTCAGAAAATCATCAACTCCTCAAGCTGTAAACTGCATGACATTTGCCCCTTCTGAACTTATCCTTAACCGGGATGGCAGCATTTATCATTTAAATATTTTACCGCAAGATCTAGCGCCCATTGTCATTACCGTGGGCAATCCCGATCGTGTGGAGAAAGTTAGCCGACATTTTGATAAAATAACCGTAAACAAGCATAAAAGGGAATTTAAAACGCAGACCGGCACCTATAGCGGTAAGGCAATTACAGTTATTTCCACGGGAATAGGCACGGATAATATAGATATTGTCCTCAACGAAATCGATGCGCTTGCGAATATTAATTTTGAAACGCGCAAAGTAAAAGAGAAACTTACCTCCCTAAAGATCATACGCTTGGGAACCAGCGGTGCCATACAACCCGATATTAACGTCGATTCTATTTTAGTGAGCAAAATGGCGATAGGTCTGGACAGTCTGCTCCATTTTTATGATAGCCGGCACATTCAGAACAGCAGCATACAAAACGCATTTACAAAACATTGCGATTGGGCTCCCGAAAAAAGCTTGCCTTATGTTGTAGATGCAGACAAGCAATTACTAAAACATTTTGCAGAAAAAAACTACCACATCGGTTTTACGGCTACAAATGTTGGTTTTTACGGGCCGCAAGGCCGTTTATTACGTGGCAAATTGCAAGATGCCCGCCTAATCGAAAAATTGGCCTCTTTCAACCATAACGGACTCACTATAACGAATCTGGAAATGGAAACTTCTGGCATTTACGGTCTATCGAAATTGCTGGGACATCAAGCGGTTTCGATCAATGCGATCTTGGCCAATAGAAGTCTGGGAACATTCAGTGAAAACGGGGATAAAACGATCGATTTGATGATACAATCGGTCTTGGAGCGCATTAAATTGCTCTAACTTTCTTTTAACAAAAGCTTAATCCCGCACGTTAACGGCTTTTGTATTTTTGGCTTTGCACAAAAACGACCCATGACCGAAAAACCTTTCAGGCACCGTGATTTAAACTGGCTCAGTTTTAATGCGCGTGTTTTGCAGGAAGCTGAGGATAAAACCTACAATCCGCTCTATGAGCGCATGAAATTCTTGGCCATTTACTCTTCAAATCTTGATGAATATTTTAGGGTGCGCGTTTCTCAATTGCGACAGATAAAACGCGTTGAAAAAAGCCTACGGAAAAAACTCGCCCTGCAACCTAATAAAACGGTAAAAAAAATTCTTGAAGTGGTTAGCGCGCAACAAAACCGTTTTGGTGAAATATTCAAAAATGAAATTCTACCTGAACTGCGTGAAAATAACATTGTTCTACTACAGGCTGAAGATTATAATGACACGCAGCAAAAGCTGGCCAATAGTTGGTTCAAAACCCATTTAGAGAAA
>JBDNGW010000139.1:0-3323 GCA_041689735.1 Leeuwenhoekiella sp.
TCCGGTCAGTTCAAAACTGAAAACGGAGCACAGATCTATGCTGTAATACGTTCGGTAACCGATACCTGTATCAAAAATGGCCAGAACATATTGGATGCCTTTAAAACTATCGCCATATTGAAGCCTGAATAGTTACAAATTACTCCAATTTCCTTTTATTATCCATGAATTGCCATTTATCCCACGGTTACCAATTTATCGCTATTGTAGTTGAGTGTGGGCGAACAAAGTTCAACAACATATAGAAATTGTCTGTTCAATTTTGACTATGAAGTTGATCATTCCATATTTTTATTACTCAAAGGGTATATTGTAAAATTATAAATGGACATTTATTAAGCGCTTTAAATTATAAATTATATTAAAAAAAATGATAAACAGATTCGTAGCTATTAGAAAGGGGTTTAAATACATTCTTAAGTATAGGAGGTTTGACTGTTATTTGACCAACTACAAACGTAGTTTGCTCATAACATCAGTTTCCGTATTGGTTATGGGTTGTACCAATACTACCCAAACCAACTTCAAGACCAAGTATTTGGATATTAGCTTGAATGATCAAGGGTATATTTACAGCATGAAAGATATTACAAAGCAACAACCTCGAGAATTAAGTCCAACGGGGAAACCTTCCCCATTACTGTGTTTATACAATAGCGAGATCGATACCTTATATGAGCCACAAATGGCAGAATATAACATGTCAAAAAATATAATTAAACTTACCTACCCCAACAATTCCAAAGCTGAGATCCGAGTTGAACCAAAGGACAAGTACATTAAATTTACGCTTCTTTCATTAACCGAACGAGAGGATATTGAAGAGGTCCAATGGGGGTCCATCCATACGAATATTACCAATATTTTTGGGGAAATTATTGGAGTTGCCCGTGATACCAGTGAAACTGTCAATTATGCACTCGGGATGCTTGCCCTTAACGACAATACTTTGGGCGGCATTTCTAGAACCATCGGCGATGCTGCGCCCTTTCAGTATATGATCCACTCCCCAGATACCCTTCAATATCCATTACCGGATGACCTTCACGAGGGTCAGGTTTTTAACCTGGGGGGAGATGGCATCGATGATGTAGCCTTTTATGCCCACAAAGAGCCTTACTATAGGCTTATGTTTGGTAACACCGCAGAAATTGATGATAATGGAAGAATATCCATCACCTATACTTCAAGGGATAGATCAAAAAAAAGGGAAGTTTATTTTTCCTTAATGCCAAATATGCCCGCCAATACACCCAACCATATTCAGGTTCAACCACTGCCTGGCATTAATTATATTGGTTCATCCGTAGCGCTGTGGGGGAGTCCTGACAGCACGGCTCTTATGAATGTAGTCCAGGACATTGTCCTGTCGGAAGGCCTACCTTATCCCACTATAGATGGAAAATGGGTGAAAGATCCAGCTGCGTTCGTTCCCGATGCCATTACTAGTGGAGGCCTATACGACAGTATTATATCCTATACCTCTAGACTAGGCTTTAAGGCAATAAGCTTGTATGATCAAGGTTTTCTGCGGCCAGATCGCGGAAATGAAGGCTATATTGATGGGAAGAATTTCGACAAGAAACCGTTGAAGTTAACTCTTGGTAATCAGACGCACAAAGAGTTTTCCGATATGGCGGCAAAATACGGGATTATCATTGGAAGAACCTCGATAACCAATTCCTTGGCCCGTGGCACTAAAGATGCCAGTCCCATTCCCAGTGATAGTTTGTGCTATCAACAAAAACGCTTATTGGTGAATAGTATCGCTCCAATGGACACCATTATTATAGTGGATGATCCTAAATATATGGACGAGATAGCAAGTTGGGAAGGACATGCCAAAAATCTGAATATGGTAAAAATAGACAAAGAGCTTATCCATTACCTGGGTGTTTCCATAGAGGAGCCATATCGACTTTTAAACGTGAAGCGAGGTTATTGGGGGACTACACCAACAGAACACGACACCAACGACACCATCTATAAATTGCAAGTAACGATCAACTATGGCTATGACGGATTGATTCCCAATATACAGCTTCAGGATAAAATTGCCGAATACTATGCGGATGTGGCCTATATAAATGGTCTGGGCTATTACGATTTTGATGGACAGGAGTTTTTGTTCAACAATGGACATGGTTATTACTCGGTCAAGCGTTTTTTTAGAAAAATGTTCAATAGGGCGGAGTCACATGGTATTCCTTCCATACGATTTACCGGATCCACCTTATCGGAAGGCTCTTGGCATTATCAGAGCATTTGGAATGTAGGACGAGGGAAAAATCTTTATGATGTGGAAACTAGGGAATGGGGCAGTACCACTAGCCAGGGCAAGGACCAGAGAGATGTAAACTTTGCCAATTATTTTCCGGTAGGCATGGGAATGAATTTTCCGATCAATGCCAAGTCAACGGTGGAACAGTATGAACATATACAAGCAATCTCAGTAGGCCTTGGGACCACCTATAGTCTCTATTTAAATCAGAAGGATGTAGAAAGTTGTCCTCAGAAGGATGCCATTTTTAAGGTCATCAGGACCTGGGAAAATGCAAGGTCGGCCAATGCATTTCCTCGTGATATTAAAAAACTTCTTGTAAAGCCGGATAGGAATTGGCAGTTGGTGCAAGTTGACCATAATAATTGGAAACTGTATCCGGTGGTATGTAAAGCGAGAGGAACTGCTATTGATATAACAAGAGATATCAAAGGGGGGTATTAATTATATAGGGTTACCCATTTAGTTCTCAAATAGTTGTATATGAGCATATTATTTTGTAGATTATATTCAAATCCAGAAACGATGAGAATACTAAAAGAGCTTGATAGACAAGTACTTAAATACCGATTTACAAGTAAAGAAGCTTGCTATAAATTTTTAGCTGAATTAAAATGGAGAGAAGGTTATAGCTGTAAGCGTTGTAAGTCGTCTCTGTATATTAAAGGCAAACAACCAGCATGTCGTAGGTGTAATAAATGTGGCTATGATGAATCAACAACGTCCAATACGCTGTTCCATAAATTAAAGTTTGGCATCGATAAGGCTTTTGAAACGCTTTATGAAATAGCAACGAGTAAAAAAGGGGCTGACAGTATTTGGTTGGCAGAGTATTTTGGGGTAAACCAGAAAACCGCTTGGTCTTTTCGTCAAAAAGTTCAATTAGCTATGAAAAGCAGTGAGCAATACCCCTTGGAAGATAAGGTCCACGTGGACGAATTTGAAATAGGGACTCCCCAAACAGGGGAACAAGGAAGAAGTAAAAGCGATAAAAAAGTCCGTGTCGTTATTGCTTTTGAACATAGGAACGGTAAGTCTGGCA
>JBDNGW010000140.1:0-2734 GCA_041689735.1 Leeuwenhoekiella sp.
GTATAGACCATATAACCGGCCGTTGTGTGAACCATGCCTTTTGGCGTGCCCGTGGAGCCGGAAGTATACAGGATGAACAACGGATCTTCAGCATCCATAATTTCAGGTTTGCAGGTGGTTTCGGCAGCATCCATAAGTGGTTGCAACCAGTGATCGCGACCTTGTTTCATGTTGGTTTCGGCTTTAGTACGTTTGACGACCAACACGTTCTCCAACCCTTCACAAGATTCCAGTGCTTCGTCGACAATGCTCTTTAGATCCAGCACTTTTTTACCACGGAAGGAACCGTCTGAAGTGATGAGCAATTTACAGTCACTGTCATTGATACGCGAGGATAGCGCTTGCGCCGAAAAACCGGCAAAAACCACCGAATGTATGGCCCCGATCCGCGCACAGGCCAATAGCGCGTAGGATAATTCGGGGATCATGGGTAGGTAAATACACACCCGATCTCCTCTTCCGACACCCTGTTTTTTCAGCACATTTGCTAACTGGCACACCTTATCGTGCAGTTCATTGTAACTGATGTGCTGCGCTTTTTCTTCGGGGTCGTTAGGCTCAAATAAAATGGCCGTTTTAGTACCGCGCGTACGTAAATGGCGATCTATGCAGTTTTCGGTTATATTGAGCTGTGCACCTTCAAACCATTTGACCTCAGGCTTCGTAAAATCCCAACTCAGCACCTTATCCCAGCGCTTGTGCCAGATAAAATGCTCCTCGGCGATCTCTTCCCAGTAATTCTCGGGATCGCGCACAGATTTGCGATATGCCTGAAAATATTCCTCTAAATGCTTAATGTGATAATTGCTCATTTTTGGCTGATTTTTAGTCGAAAAAGGACATTTTTTGACGGTTTGTTCTATTAATCCCTAAATCTACGAAATCCATTTCGCAAAGCGGAAATTCATTTTGTTATTGTAGATTAAAAGTTTACTGAAGGGGTGAGTTATTGAGCTTTTGACGAAAAAGCGACATACTTCGACAAGCTCAGCGCAGCGCCTTGCAGGTCAGCAATCTTACAAGAGCTGACAAGCATTTTAAATCACGACAGAATTCCCCCTTCGGGCCTGCCTGCCGGCAAGGCAGGGGTTAGGGGGAACACTAAATCTTATCAAGATACCGCAGCATATTCTTAATTCGATCTTCGAGTTTTTCGCTGGTAAGTTTTTCACGTAAGCGGTCTGTAATAATGGGAAAGGAAAACGGCGTTGCTTTTTTGCAGTGTTTGACCACAATGGTTTGCTCTGCGATACGTTCCAATGCCAAGCGCAAACGACCTTCCTCTAATTGATGCTCAAAAGTCTCGCGATATGCTTGCAAGTACAGTAAATTATCGGGTTCATAATCTCGAAAAACGTCAAAAAGCAGCTGAGAATTGCCCTGTAAATGTTTGTTTTTGACCATTTTTCCGGGATAACCGGTAAAAACCATTCCAGAAATTACCGCCACATCGCGAAATTTCCTCCGGGCCATTTCTGTTGAATTCAAGCTTTTTTGCAGGTCGTCCAAAAGGTATTCTGAAGAGAACAAATCATTGTCCAGCACCTGTTGCATATCAATTTCCTGATCGGAAAGAATCTCAAACCCATAATCATTAAAAGCGAGCGAGAACGAAATGGGCGATAGCAAACTGATACGGTACGCCAGCAAACTGCCCAGCGCCTCGTGGACAAAACGCCCTTCAAACGGATAAAATATATGATGAAAACCCTCCCGACTCTTGAACATTTCTATTAAAAACTGATCGGCATTTGGGATGATAGATTCCCTTTTTTGACGTTCAAAAATATGGGAAAGCGCATGCAGTTCGCGACTTTGGTTTTCTAGCGGTTCATTTGCCGAATACAGTTCTTGGCGCAACAATTCGCTCATTTGTGCCGAAAGCGTCATACGGCTGCCCATCCAACTTACGACCTTGGCCTGTTTTCTGGTTTTCGCTTTTTTGACCAAAACCTGCATGTCCTTAATGCGGTAGAGTTCCAGGTTCTTTCCGGCAAATGTAAATACATCGCCGGGTTTCAACTTTGATATAAACCCTTCCTCCAGCGTACCGATGTAACCGCCCTTTAAATATTTTACAGCGAGTGTCGCATCGCTCACAATGGTACCTATTTGCAACCGGTGGCGCATGGCAATGCCGCGGTTATTGATCTTGAACTTTCCGTCCTCTTCTATCTCTATTTTCTTGTATTCATCATAGGTTTGCAAGGACTGGCTGCCTTTGGTTACAAAATTGAGAATCCACCGCCATTGGTCTTCGCTCATAGCCTGAAAGCAGAAAGTGGATTTTATTTCCGGCCAGATTTCTTTCGGAAAAAACCCATCGGAAACCGCTAAAGTAGAGAGATATTGTACCAAAACGTCAAAACTCAAAAGGTACGGAATACGATCTTCCACCACTTGATGTTCCAGGGTGTACGACAAAAATCCTATTAAGCCGCTTTTTGTAATAATTCCCTGATTTTGTGCCATTCCCCGCTTTTATGAACAACTCTTAACTGTGCCACCTGTTGGAAACCGTCCCTGTGGTCCACCGCTGCCCCGACAGCTTCAGGCGCTGCTGCATCACGTCCCTGTGGGCCGATTCTATGGTCCCGGACCCTATGAGCAGCCCTTTTTTTAGGTATTCGTGGTACTGCATCCTTTCCCGGTTCCTGCGGTAATAATTGAGCAGCCCGTTCCTTTTCCCCGTTGTCCTGCGCTGTTCGGGCAGTTTTTCTATCTCCCCCATCAC
>JBDNGW010000141.1:0-2332 GCA_041689735.1 Leeuwenhoekiella sp.
ATCTTTTTTAAGACGATTCAATACATTTTATAGTTTTCGGAGTGGACTCAACATTTATGAAATACAAAATTCGAATATTTGTTCTGTTGCTTATATCCATGGTTTGTTTTTATAATTGCTCTTTCGACCGAGGTTTTTCTGGTACTTGGGATTTGGAGTTTGAAGGTGGCTATGGAACTATGGAGCTTGAAAAGAAAGGCAATTCTTACATTGTCCGGATGTCCACATTAGATATGGGAAATATCAGTATGAATAATGTAACTATCGATGGGAACAAATTGTCCGCTGACGTTGGTATCTCTGAGGAGGAGCTAAAGATGTCCGGGGTTTTTGAAGGAGAAAAATTTACAGGACATATTTTGGACGGGGATGAAGAAATACCAATTGTTGCCAAGAGGCAAGACGATCAATATTTAGAGCCTCGAAAGGGGGACGTAAAATATATTTTAGCTGATTCGGATTTGGGTAAGGGTGAAAAGGATTTGGATCACGCCGGACTAATAAGGGATTTTGATGGGGAAGCATTCGAACGGGGCGAACGGGTTTATAATTCAAATTGTATTAATTGCCACGGCACCCCGGAGATGGAGGGTTCCATTCCTTTATCCAACAAGTTTTGGGAACAACCTTTTAAGTTTGGTAATGACCTATTTGCCATGTATAAAACAGTCAGCAAGGGTTCAGGCTCTATGCCGCCACAGGTCACGTTGACCCCACAGGAAAAGTATGATGTCATTTTATATATCCGAGAAAATTTTGTCCGACCTAATAACAAAGAGGAATATTACCCGGTGAGTTCGGAATACTTGGCCCAGTTGCCCGAGGGTACTTCATGGGGTCCGGCCGCAAAACCATATCATCCTTGGTCAGATATGGATTACGGCAATTTTTTTATCAATACCTATGAATTGGCAGATGCCGAGACCGGCCCCGAGCGCTTCCATTCGGATGGTCCGACTCCATTCCCAGATGAAAACTATCTTGAGAATAACTTTGCCTACAAAGGTATTGCGGTACGCTTGGATGAAGGTTCTGGAGGGGTTTCGGACGGAAAGGCCTGGATGATTTTCGATCATGACCTCATGCGCGTAGCTGGGGGATGGACAGGGGAGGGATTTATCGATTGGAATGGTATTTTGTTGAACGACAAACATGAAACGTATCCCAGGACCATCGGTAAATTACATTTTGAAACCCCGGTCGGGCCCGCTTGGGAAAATCCCTCTAATGGATCATTCGAAGATACACGGTTCAAGGCTCGTGATGGTCGCAGATTTGGGCCTTTGCCCAATAAATGGTCGCACTATAAGGGAATTTATCACAACGGAAACAATATCGTTATTTCCTACACCGTGGGCAATTCCACCATTTTGGAACGATTGGGGATGGAAAAAATGGAAGATCAAATTGTCTTTACGAGGACCTTGAACATTAGCCCATCGGCAACGGCATTAAAAATGAGAGTCGCGCCCGAAGGAACAAAGGTTGCCATTAATGGCAGCGGAGCTTCGTTGGGGAATTTGGATGGATTCGTTGTGCTAGAGGTTCCAAAAGGACGATCTGCCAACATTAAATTGTTAATTGCAAACATAAGAGTGGAAGGATTGGACGAATTTGCAAAAAACTCTGCTTTACCCGAATCCTTGGAAAAATATACTAAGGCTTTGTTCAAAAACAACCTATACATTTTGACTTGTTCTTTTGCGCATTAACTTCGTTAAAAAGCCTCGCTTTAGCTAAGGCTATAGCTGCGTTTTTTACCTCGTTACTGAATAAAATAACATCGCCAATTCTGTACATTTTATTTCTGAACAAAGCCTAAGTGGCAAATGTATCACAATAGAATCATTTTCATCCAGCCAATATCTTATATCCCAAAGTTGCTATTAATACTGAAAAATCCAACCATTTCCACTACAAAATACGGGATTTTTTTGGAAAATGTTGCCTTTTTGGATAACTTTACTTCGGAATCAAAAAACCGACCGAATTGGCAGAATTTGAAAGAGAGATTATCCCATTCGAAAACCACTTTTGGAATTTCTACAACGAACTGAATGCTAAAGTACAGGAAAAGTTTGACTGGACAGTTTCACTTATCGAGCGGACAAAAATAGTTCCCAAACACTACTTCGACCATATGACCGGAACGGACGGCCTTTGGGAAATACGAGTAAAAACCGGAAGCAATATATTTAGTGCTTGCAAGAAAACCATGCAACATCCTGTTTATCAACAGTATAATGTTAAAATCTTTGCTCGAATCTTTGGGATAAAATGCGTGCTCTTTCATATAATATGCTTATTTTTAATGGGTTAAATGGTCAAGGAA
>JBDNGW010000142.1:0-6140 GCA_041689735.1 Leeuwenhoekiella sp.
CCGAATTATAGGCAGTTATTTTGTTCATCAACAAGGCGAAAAACGCAGACATAGCCGTAGCTATGGCGAGTATTTTCAACGCAGTTGCTGGGCAAAAGAACCCATAGAAATGGGCAGGTTATTTCTAAACAGATCCTTTGGGGGTTAGGGGACCTCTACCAGTCCTTATCGGTTTTCACCTTGGCTCCCTTAGTTTTTTCGGCGTTTATTTTATCCTGGACTTTATTTTCTTCATTTTTCATCGCTTCCAGCAGACTTTTGACTTGTTGTGGGGATAGCTGGCCTTCAACGGGCTGTTGCGGCTGTTGTTCCCCATTACCGTCTTCAGGTTTTTCCTGATCACCTTTTTTATCATCGGGTTTGCCTTTATCTTCCTTGTCCTCCCCCTGATCTTTTTTCTGATCACCCTTATCATCCTGCTCTTTCGGCTTGCCGTCGTCACCTTCTTTTTCGTCTCCCTTATCGTCCTTGTTCTCGTCTTTTTTATCCTTGTCATCATCGCCGCCACCGCCATCTTTCTCCTCTTCTTTTTTGGCCAAAGCCAAATTATAGCGCGTTTCTTCATCGGTAGGGTCGTTGCGCAGGGCATTCTTATACGCTTCAACCGCTTTTTTAAAATCTTTTTGTTGATAAAGAGCGTTGCCTAAATTATGAAAAGCTTGATGCTTTTCCTCTTTGGTTTTTGCCACTTCTATAGCTTGGACATAGCGCGACATTCCTTCGGCAAATTTCTCGTTTTTATAGTAATTGTTGCCCATGTTGTATTTGGCCGAAAGATTTGCAGGATCTTTGGCCACCGCTTTTCGGTATGCTGATTCCGCTAGTGCGAAATCATTATCTTCCAGTTCCGCGTTACCTTCGGCAACAAAGTTTCGAGCTTCCTTTAATGCTGGATTATCCTGTGCATCCACTTTTTGTTCAGCAGCTTCCTGTGAGAATACTGAATATGTGCCAGTCAAAAGAAATAGCAAAAACAGGCTATTTTTAATCGTTTTTAGGGTCATATTCATAGTTTTTTTATAAAAACATTGTTATTATCATTCAAGGGTGACAATATTAAAAAATCCTCTATAATGCTATGTTGCATATATTATAAGATTCAGGCTTTTGCCTTCAAACTTTATCCTTTACCAGCCATTTCGCTTTTTTCCTTTTCATTAAAAAGATTTAAACGCGATACCCAACTTGTTTTGCGTTCCAGCAAGAATATGTCTAGAAATAGCAACAATAATGCCGCAGCGATAAACCACTGAAACTGGTCTTGAAAATCCGCAAATTGTTTTGCCTCAAATTCTTTTTTATCCATCGCGTTAAAATTCTCGCGCATGGCATCAACAACTTCTTGAGTATTGTTCCCATCAATATATTGTCCGTCTGCATTGTCTGCAATCGCCTTTAAAGTAGGTGCATCCAGTTTTGTAATCACCGTTTCCCCTTGCTGATCTTTCTTATAGGACTGGATGACGCCATTGACTTTTAATGGAATAGGACCTCCCTTTTCCGAGCCAACGCCAATGGTAAAAATACGTATTCCTTCCTCTTTGGCAGACTCTGCTATTTCTGCCGCGTTACCGGCATGATCTTCACCGTCTGAAATAATGACCAATACCCGATTGGTCTGGTCTGCATCGTCATAATAGGTCTTGGCCAATTCTATTGCGTCCTTAATGGCGGTTCCCTGACTGGAAAGCATATCTGTATTCATAGAGGCCAAGAACATCTTGGCGCTGCTATAATCTGTAGTGATCGGCAACTGTGGGAAGGCACTACCGGCATAGGCGATAATCCCCACTCGGTCACTACCCAGATTATTTATGATCTGGGAAACGAGTTGCTTTGCCTTTTCCATACGGTTCGGAGCGACATCCTCGGCGAGCATACTTTTAGAAACGTCAAGGGCAAAAACCACGTCAACGCCCTCTCGCTTTACTGTCTCCAGTTTGGTTCCTATTTTGGGATTTACCAGTCCCAGACTGATAAAAGCGATTGCAAGACAGAGCACGATGACCTTTAAAATTGGTTTAAAACGGGAACGCTGTGGCGTTAATCTTTGAAGTAATTCACGGTCTGCCGTAAAGCGTTTTTGCACACGGAGTTTCCATAGGGAAAGCGCAAAAAACACCAGTATAACCGCGGGAATGGCCAGTAAAATCCAGAACCATACTTTTTCGTCTAATAATATGTTGTTCATTTCTATTTTAATTATCGAGCAAAAACCACCCCTGTTTCAGCAAAGCTGAAATTTCCCCTCCTTTTTAAAGGAGGGGAGCCCGCGTACGTGCAAATTATTCCCCTTTTTCGGGCCTGCCTGCCGGTAAGGCAGGGGTTAGGGGGCCTAAACAAAACTCCTAAATACCGTATTTCTCAGTAAAAATTCCAATAAGAGAAAGCCGAGGGCAAAAAGCACCAGTGAGCGGTATTTTTCTTCATAATTGGTGTATTTAAACTCCTCTACATCGGTTTTTTCAAGGTTGTTGATCTCGTCATAAATATCTTCCAACTTTTCATCGTTGGTCGCTCTAAAGTAAAGTCCGCCGGTTTTCTTTGCAATTTCCTTGAGCAGGTCTTCATCAATTTCCACAGGGATATTGCCATATTGAAAACTTCCATCGGGACGCAATCCGACCGGCGTCAATGCAGTGCCATTGGTGCCCAGACCTATGGTATATACTTTAATACCAAATTCTACAGCGAGTTCGGCAGCGGTGGTGGGTTCAATAAAACCTGCGTTGTTCACACCATCGGTCATTAAAATGATCACCTTGCTTTTTGCCTTGCTGTCCTTTATGCGGTTGACCGAAGTGGCAAGCCCCATTCCTATAGCAGTCCCACCTTCAATGACATTATTGTATTGAATATCTTTCAATGAACTTAAAACAATGGCTTTATCACTTGTAATGGGAGTACGCGTATAACTCTCACCGGCATATTCAACCAGGCCAATACGGTCGTTGGGGCGACCCATGATAAACTCACCGCCCACTTTTTTAAGTGCTTCCAGCCGATCTGGCTTTAAATCTTTGGCCAGCATACTGGCAGATACATCTATCGCGATCACAATATCAATACCGCGGGTGGTTTTTGTCCTTGTGGAAACATCTACCGTGCGCGGCCGCGCAAGTGCAGTTATCAAAAAAGCGAGCGCAAGCAGACGAAGCACAAAAAGCAAAGGTCTCAACTTAGCTAAAAATCCGCTGCCTGTTTTAAAACCTTTGAGACTGGAAAGTTTTACCTGCGCGGTAAGTTTGTCACGCTTCCAGAAAAACCAGGCAATGGCAATGGGCAGCAGCAACAGCAGCCAGAAAAATTCGGGATTTTGAAATTCAAAATTATCAAACATCAGTTGGTCGTTTTTTGAAGTTCAACGGAATTGATAATACGGTCCGTCATTTCCTTGGCATATTTATCATCATCACGGTGCATCACAATTATCTGCTGTATCACTCCGGGCGTAGTAAAACTGAGTATAATATATTCGCCGGTTCTAAAGGTTTCCGGCTTTCCTTCCACCGGAAATTCCCCAGTTCCAAAAGTCTTCAAGCCTTCGGCGCCTTCTGGTGTGGTATATTTTTCACTTTTCACGACCAGGTTTTTTGCACCCTGCTGTTCCATGCCAGAAATGGAACCATCCACCGCTTTTTGAAAGTCAATTTCCTGATCACCGGGCACGCGCGTGTTGTTTAGAATAATGGCAAAATCTTCCAGATAGCTGCCGTAGGCAAAAGTATTCATCTCTACTTTCCCTTTGAGTTCATCGGGCAGCGCAAGTTCAGTTCTCTTCAACACCTTTGGCGTAGAAATGGTAATGGGCGGAAAACCATACTCGCTACGTATCCAGTCACCTTCAAGAAGCTCTTTGGAAGGATGACCCAAAAAGTTGTCTTTTACGTAATCAAAACCTTTGGTTGCGATCAGGATTCCAGCAGTAATAATAAGGATACCGAGCACGCCAAAAATCCCCGTCAATATCAGTTTACGTTTTCTCCTACGTTCCAGATTATCGCGATAAGCGGCATCGCGCATCAGTTCTTCCTCAGTGGGCGGTGGTATGGACTCGTGTGTTTCTTTGACTACCTGCTCAACGACGAGACGATCTGCTTCAGATTTACCTACTTCTGGCATAATACGGGCAAATTTTGTCAAATCTGCCGTGCGCAACACCTGTTCCAGTTTTTTAATGGTTTCAATACTAAAATCGATGTGGCCGCTTTTCTTTTCTTGATAAAGACGTTCTATAAGTTCGCCGCTCGTACTTTCCATAGAGCGATCGTACACTTCCTCGTCCAGATAATGGCGCACAATATCGGTAAGGCGTGAATAATAGGCCTTAGTCGTGGTCTGGTCTGTAGCTCTTCCGGGAATTTTATATTCCTCATCAAGCTGATGCAACGACACAAGCGCTTGCTCAAATGGCGGCAATCTTTTTTCGGCCTCGGCCTTTCTTCGGCTGCGCCGAATAATAAAAAACAGGAATACACCTATGAGTAAGAGAATACCTAAAATCCAAAGTGCCCAAATCCACCAATTGCTTGCAGCTTTTTCCACCGCAATAATATCCTTTATATCGTAAAGGCCCTGTTTTGTAGTGTCAACCACCACATTATTGACCTCCACACGCAGGGAATCTGTATAAAAAGGCGTCTGCCCAATACTGATTATCTGCCGCGGAATGGTATACGCGCCGCTGTCAAACTGCGTAAGGCCATAACGTTTTATGAGCGTCATTTTGGCCTGGGCGTAGGTCGTATCTACTTCGTAGGAATCGGTCATTTCCAGCGGGGCAAAAGTCTGCCCTTCGGGGAAAATCACCAGGTCCGTAGAATCTGTGAGTACATTTACGGTATAGCTGAGCTGCTCGCCTATTTTTATACTGTCGCGGTCAATCGCTGAGGCAACTTCTTGTGCATATACTTGAAACGAAGCAAAAAACAGCGTAAAAAGGGCGAAAATCGCCTTAAAAACCTGTTTTTCCGACTTAAAATGGGCTGCCCTAACTGCTTTCATTCTTTTATTATCCTCTTCGTTTAAAATAACCCAGTAATTTTTTTACATAACTATCGTCCGTGCGCACGTTAATGACGCCGGCGCCGCTGCGGGTGAAACTCTCCCGGTAATAATGTACTTTATCCTGATAGAATCGCGAATAATTGTCACGTACTTTTTTGCTTCCCGTGTTCACGAGCATAAGTTCGCCGGTTTCTTCATCTTCCATTTGTACCACGCCAAGGCTGGGAATGGTCTCTTCATGCCGGTCATAAATGCGGATGCCCGTAACATCGTGCCGTTTTGCAGCAATTTTTAACGTATCGCGGTAATCTTCGGCAATAAAGTCGGAAAGCACGAAAACAATTGCTTTCTTCTTCATCACGCCCGATAGGAACTTGAGCGCTTGAGCAACATCGGTTTTTTTACTTTTCGGCTTAAACTCCAATAGCTCACGAATAATCCGCAGCACGTGCGATTTTCCTTTTTTCGGCGGAATATATAATTCGATCCCGTCCGTAAATAGTATCAAACCAATCTTATCGTTGTTCTGCATGGCCGAAAACGCCAGCGTGGCGGCGATTTCGGTTACGATTTCCGCTTTAAACTGCTGATCGGTGCCAAAAAATTCGGATCCGCTCACATCGGCCATAAGCATCATAGTGAGTTCGCGTTCCTCTTCAAAAACTTTTATAAACGGTTCGCTATACCGCGCGGTAACATTCCAATCAATATTTCGGACATCATCGCCAAATTGATACTGCCGCACCTCGCTAAAAGTCATCCCGCGCCCCTTAAAGGTAGAATGATATTCCCCACCAAAAATGTGATCAGACAGCCTGCGCGTCTTGATCTCAATCTTGCGTACCTTTTTAAGAAGTTCTTTGGTATCCATTTATTCAGTAATCAGTTTTCAGTCGCAGTCTCAGTCTCAGTGGGCAGTATTCAGTTTTCAGTTGCAGTTGGCAGTTTTCAGTCTCAGTTTTAGCGGCTTTCAGTATTAGTTGCAGTTTTCAGTTTTAGTCGCATTTGGCAGTATTTAGTCTCTGTTGTATCGGCTGTCAGTATTCATTTTCAGTTTTCAGACTCCGTTAAGAGTTTTTTTACATAGTGAACAGACTGCCCACTTCGACTTCTCACGGCAACTGTCAACTGCC
>JBDNGW010000143.1:0-5109 GCA_041689735.1 Leeuwenhoekiella sp.
CGAATTATAGGCAGTTATTTTGTTCATCAACAAGGCGAAAAACGCAGACATAGCCGTAGCTATGGCGAGTATTTTCAACGCAGTTGCTGGGCAAAAGAACCCATAGAAATGGGCAGGTTATTTCTAAACAGATCCTAAGTGTAGGTTGGGATTATCTTTCACCCATGCCAAATCCCAGAAATCACATTGGTTCCGCAGTTTTTGACGGCCAACTTTATGTTTTTGGAGGTCAGAAAGAGCACGATGAAGAACTGGTGCCGCAAGACGATGTACACCGCTACGATCCCGCGACAAATACCTGGAAACAGTTGGCCGATATGCCGCAACCCTTCAACCACATTCATGCGTCGGTCTTTGTTTATGGCGATTATATCTATTCCCTTGGCGGACAAATCGTTCATAATGCCACGCCTTATGCTTCAGTTTACGCATATAATCCAGCTACAGACACTTGGAGCCGTTTCACCGATCTACCAGCAAAACGATTTTCGGTTGTTGGTGGCGGGATCGACGGAAAACTTTACGCCTCTGGCGGAAATAACTCCCGTACGACCTATGTTGCTGCTTTACCGGAAGCATTTTTAAGTACAGAAACCGTTGAAAATACCAGCAAAAACAGATCAAATTCGGTCAAAATCTATCCAAATCCAGCAAAAAATAGCGTTTTTGTATCCTATACTTATTCTGAAACAGAGATAAGCGAAATATCAGAATTAGTAGATTTTAATATTTATGATTTAAATGGAAGAATGCTGCAAAGATTTTCCGCGGAAAGTTTAAAAAGCGGAAGGGTTTATCAGGTTCCGGTTTCACAATTCTCCGCTGGACTTTATATGTTGCAAATAAAAAGCGCAGATGGAAATACGGTCAACAAACGGCTTTTAATTCAATAGAAAAGTTATCGTTTCGGAGCATTCAATTTAAATACGGAAATAATAAGCATTGTTTAAATGATTTTTTTCTAAAACTAAACCGGCAATTTATAATCAAAATGCATATGATATTAGGATTTCCTTTGCTATTTTCGCTAGGGGAGTGCGAATTTTCAAGAAAGTGATTTATAAAGATTCTTCACTGAAGAGTTGAAAATCTTCCCTATTGAAGAATAGGTAAAATAATTTGAACGAGAAATTATTGATTCAACATTAAACCTTGCCAAAGGAAATCACTCTAATAACACGCACAGCATTTACACATGTAATTCATCTTATAAACCACAACCACATGAAAAGAAGAAATTTTGTACAACTCGCAGGTCTGGGAGCAGGATCATTGATGCTGCCGGCTGGGATGCTGGCCAACTCCATTTCGGCAGAAGCCTTGCTCATTCCCGGGATGGACGTTGTCGTAAAGAAAAAAATGGCTGATGTGGCCCTAAATACCGCAAAATCGCTGGGCGCAACCTATGCAGATGCGCGTATAGGCCGCTATCTCAACCAGTATGTATTTACCCGCGAGGATAAAGTGCAAAATGTGGTGAATACGGAATCTTTTGGTATTGGTATCCGCGTGATCGCAAATGGTACTTGGGGTTTTGCATCAACAAACAGCGTCACCGAAGACGGCATTAAAAAAGCTACAAATCAGGCCGTAGCCATCGCCAAAGCCAATTCGCGCATCCAGAAAGATCCAGTGCAACTCGCATCAGTCGGTTCCTTTGGCGAGGTTTCTTGGAAAACCCCGGTAGAAAAAGATTTTAAAGAGGTTCCGGTTTCAGAAAAAGTGGATCTGTTGCTCAATGCCAATAAAGCCGCAATGGATAATGGGGCTGATTTTGTGAATTCTGCCATGTTTATGGTGAATGAGCAGAAATATTTTGCTTCCACTGAAGGTTCCTATATCGATCAGGATATATACCGCATTTGGTCAACATTTGATGTCACCGCGATAGATCGTGCGACAAATACTTTTAAAACCCGCCAGGCGCTGAGCGCTCCAGTAGGTATGGGTTATGAATATATGGACGGGCTGGATTCTGAAAAGCTCAATGGCCCCGGTTCGCTTAAGCTTTATAAAAACAGCTACGATATGGTGGAGGATGCTACGATCGCCGCGCAGCAGGCGAAAGAAATGCTCACCGCAAAATCAGTTGATCCAGGGAAATATGACTTGATACTCGAACCGAATCACTTGGGCTTGACCATTCATGAATCGGTAGGACATCCGCTAGAACTAGACCGCGTGCTAGGTTATGAAGCAAATTATGCCGGTACCAGTTTTGCCACGCTGGATAAGTGGAAATCGGGCGATTTTGAATATGGAAGTGATATAGTAAATATCGTTGCAGATAAAACAGAGCCTTATACATTAGGCAATGTAGGATGGGATGATGAAGGCGTAAAGACCAAAAAATGGGATTTGATACGAGACGGAGTTTTGGTAAATTATCAGGCCATTCGCTCAGGTACACATGCTCAACGAAGAGGAGTCTAACGGCTGCTGTTACGCCCAAAGTTGGAATGATGTACAGTTTCAACGTATGCCCAATGTGTCTTTAGAACCGGGCAAGGACAAATATTCAGCAGAAGAAATGATTAAAGATGTTGAAAAAGGAATTTATATTGCCGGTCGCGGTTCGTATTCCATAGACCAGCAACGGTACAATTTCCAATTTGGTGGAACGGTTTTCTATGAAATTAAAAATGGAGAGATAGTAGGCATGCTCAATGATGTAGCTTACCAGTC
Source organism: Leeuwenhoekiella sp. (assembly GCA_041689735.1). GTDB lineage: Bacteria > Bacteroidota > Bacteroidia > Flavobacteriales > Flavobacteriaceae > Leeuwenhoekiella. The sequence goes on from JBDNGW010000143.1 coordinate 2,686, forward strand.
CAACACCCAGGAATTCTGGAACAGCTGCGCAAAAATTTGCGATAAGGACGATTACCGCCTTTTCGGGTCATTTTTTGACGGTAAAGGTCAGCCTTCACAGGTCAGCGCGGTTTCGCACGGCAGTTCTACATCCCGTTTTAACGATGTCAATGTGATCAATACCGGTCGCAACGTTTAGTCAATCCTAGATGCTTTTATATAATAAAATGTTCTCATTTCATGATTTTTGACTTAAGACTTTTAGGACGTATGATTTACGATTCTCAGAATATGCTGAATCCTATGTCTTAAGTCATAATCCCCTATGTCTGCAAAAAGGTTTGAAAATCTAGTTTAAGATGAAAAAATGAGAGATATCCAAAATTACCAACCTATAAAACGAAAAAAATGGCAATATATACAGAAGAAGAAGCGAGGAAAATCATGGAAAAGGCGCTTGGCTTTTCCAAGGCAGATTCCTGCTCAATCAGTTTAAGCGGTAGCGAGAGCGGCAACATACGCTATGCGCGGAACACCGTTTCCACCGCAGGTCATCAATCCAACCAGTCGCTGGGAGTGCAATCCAGTTACGGTAAGAAATCCGGTTCGGCCACGATTGACGAATTTGACGATGAATCTCTGGAAAAGGTTGTCCGCCGGGCGGAAGAATTGGCGCAGCTTTCTCCAGAAAATCCTGAGTTTATGGAACCTTTAGGGCCACAGACCTTTGACGAAGCGGTTACTTATATACAGGCAACCGCAGATGTCACGCCGGAATATCGTGCTAAAGTTGCGGAAAGCAGTATCACGCCCGCTACTCAAAACGACGTCACTTCCGCCGGATTTTTGGATGATTCAGCCGGTTTTCGAGCGATTTTAAATAACAAAGGACTTTTTGCCTATAACAAGTCCACTGATGTTGATTTTACCGTTACCATGCGTACAAACGATGGCACCGGTTCTGGCTGGGTAACGCGGGATTTCAACGATATTACAAAATTTTATCCTGAGGAAGCTGCAAAGACCGCGGTAGCTAAAGCGGTAATGTCGCGCGAGGCGAAAGCCATTGAACCCGGCCGATACACTGTAATTTTGGAACCTGCTGCCGGCGAGGAACTACTGGGCAGGATGTTTGGCGCTTTTGACGCGCGCACCGCTGATGAAGGCCGCAGTTTTATGTCTGCCAAAGATGGCAAGGGTACAAAAAAAGGACAAAAGATCGTTGACGACCGTGTTCATATTTGGTCTGATCCACGAAATACGGAAGTTCCCACGGCCACTTGGGACGGCGAGGGACTTCCGCTAAAGAAAATGGATTGGATCGAAAATGGAATTGTAAAAAATTTAGCCTACAGCCGTTATTGGGCTGAAAAACAAGGCGTTGATGCCGTTCCTTCCCCAAATAATTTTATAATGGCAGGCGGCGATGCCTCTCTGGAGGAAATGATTAAAAACACCAAAAAAGGAATTCTGGTCACTCGTTTTTGGTACATTCGCTCTGTAGATTCGCAGTCTTTATTATTTACGGGTCTAACCCGGGATGGGACTTTTTATATCGAGAACGGCGAAATTCGTTATCCCGTAAAGAATTTCCGTTTTAACGAAAGCCCTATTATCATGCTCAACAATCTGGAAGAACTGGGCAAACAGGTGCGCGTGGGCGGAAACCTGATTCCCTATATGAAAATCAGAGACTTTAGTTTCACGAGTTTATCTGATGCGGTGTAAATAGGTTCTCGATACACGCTCCTACCGTCGCGCACTCGAACTGACATTTTGTTTTCATACTGTCATTTCGTGTGTTTTTTAATGAAGCGCTAACGGAATTGAAAAATGTATCGAGAAGCCTTGTTTGATCGATCTAAATCGAAATAAATTTAGCTCGTTCAGTACTGTCACTTCGAGTGTTTTTTAATGGAGCGATAGCGGAAGTAAAAAATGTATCGAGAAGCCTTTGTTTGAGCGATCTCAATCGGAATAACATGAACTTATTTAACAAAGCCAGATTTAAAATCAGATTTTGAATCATTAAAAACAGCTCTCGATACACGCTCCTCCCGTCGCGCACTCGAGCTGACATTGTCACTTCGAGTGTTTTTTAGTGTAGCGAAAGTGGAATTGAAAAAAGTATCGAGAAGCCTTTATTTTATCAATCTAAATCGAAATAAGATGAGTTCGTTTAACACTGTCACTTCGAGTGTTTTTCAATGGAGCAAAGCGGAAGTGAAAAATGTATCGAGAAGTTTTCGCAAAGACCAAATTGTTATTTAAAACTTCTCAACGTTCTTTTATACCATAAGTAATGAAACCACATAAATAATTTAATAAATAGAATTTAATTGTTGAGTCCACTCCGAATACTATAAAACGTGCTGAATCGTCTTAAAAAGGATCAATCTCGTAATTGTAATCAACTGAATTTCAATAGGATAAAATATATCAAAA
>JBDNGW010000144.1:0-10939 GCA_041689735.1 Leeuwenhoekiella sp.
AATTATGAAAATACTAACCAATAAATTCCCCCTTCGGGGGCTAGGGGGATGAAAATATATACAAAAACGGGTGATAAAGGGACGACTGCACTATTTGGCGGTACGCGTGTTCCCAAACATAGTTTGCGTTTAGAAAGTTACGGTACGTTAGATGAACTCAACGCGCATTTGGGTCTTATCCGTGACCAAGATATAGCGGAACAGCATAAGAAAATCCTGCTCAAAATTCAAAAAGATCTGTTTATCCTTGGTGCAATACTGGCGACTGATCCTAAAAAGGCCAAATTAAAAAACGGAAAAGAACGACTTGATATAAAAAAAATCGAGGAAAGCGATATAAACATCCTGGAAAAAGAAATAGATGATATGGAAGCTTGTTTACCGCCCATGACACATTTTATACTTCCTGGCGGCCATCAAACGGTGTCATTCTGTCACATTGCCCGCTGCGTTTGCCGCCGTGCAGAACGTCATGCCACCGCATTGTATGAGCAGGAACCCTTTGATGCCATAGCATTACAATACATTAATAGACTATCTGACTACCTGTTTATGCTGGCACGAAAGTTGACTCAAGACTTACAAGCAGAAGAAATAAAATGGATTTCCGAAAAGAATAATTAGCACTATAAATAACATTTTGGCCTCTTTCAAATTTTAAATAATGTAGTGGCACGTTCTTAAAAATTATTTTTCATAATAATTGATTATTTTCTTGGTTTTAGCGTTCAAAAATTTATTTTTGCAAAAATTAAAACACGTTAACCTATGTACTGGACTTTAGAATTGGCCTCCCACCTAAGTGATGCCCCTTGGCCGGCAACAAAAGATGAATTGATTGATTATGCGATTAGAACAGGAGCTCCCTTAGAGGTCGTAGAAAATCTACAGGCCATGGAGGATGAAGGTGACTCTTACGATTCTATAGATGAGATCTGGCCAGATTACCCTTCTGAAGATGATTATCTCTGGAACGAAGACGAGTATTAAACATTGTATACACGACAAACCACCACAAAGTCTCACTTCGAGGCTTTTTTTTTGCTTAAATTTGAACAGAATAATTACAATTAAAACATCAAACCAATTATGGGATTTTTAGATAAGGTGTTAAAAGTGTTTGTGGGCGACAAATCCAAGAAGGATGTGGCCTCCATGATGCCGATCGTTGAACAGATCAAAAGCCATGGCGCAGCAATGCAGGCGCTTTCACATGACGAATTACGGGCAAAAACGATCGCTTTCAAGGCCAGGATAGCAGATGCGCTCAGCGAGGTCAATGCAAAAATGACCGAGCTGGAAGCAGAAGCAGATAGTGTAGATGATATAGACCGCAAAGAAGACATCTATACAGAAATAGATGAACTTAAGGACAAGGGGTACGAGATCAGTGAGGAAGTACTCAATGATATCCTGCCGGAAGCTTTTGCGGTGATCAAGGAAACTGCCTCCCGCTTCTTTCACAATACAGAAATCAAGGTTACCACAAGCGCTTTTGACTGCGAGCTGAGTGCAGATAAAGAATACCTTACTTTAGAAGGCGATCAGACTATCTGGTCAAACAGCTGGGATGCTGCCGGTAAGCCCATTACCTGGGATATGATTCATTATGACGTACAGCTCATAGGTGGGGTTGCGATGCACCAGGGCAAGATTGCAGAGATGCATACCGGTGAAGGTAAAACCGTCGTGGCAACGCTTCCTATGTACCTCAATGCGCTTACAGGCCGTGGTGTGCACTTGGTAACGGTAAACGATTATTTGGCCAAACGTGACAGTGCGTGGATGGCGCCAATCTTTAACTTTCATGGGCTTACCGTAGATTGTATAGACTATCACCGTCCCAATTCTGCCTCTCGGCGAAAAGCGTATGCGGCAGATATTACCTATGGTACCAATAATGAATTTGGTTTTGACTACCTGCGCGATAACATGGCTCACTCTCCCGGCGATCTTGTACAGCGGCCAGCCAATTATGCCATCGTGGATGAGGTAGATAGTGTGCTCGTGGATGATGCCCGTACACCGCTCATAATTTCTGGGCCGGTGCCGAAAGGGGACGTTCACGAATTTGATGCCCTGAAGCCAAAAATTGAAGATCTTGTCAGTATTCAACGGCATCAGCTTACCAATACCCTTGCCGAAGCTAAAAAAATGATCAAAGCTGGGAATACCAAGGAAGGGGCAGATTTATTATACCTTGTGTTCCGTGGTCTGCCGAAAAATAAACCGCTTATTAAATACTTAAGTGAAGAAGGTATAAAAGCGCTGGTTCAAAAAACCGAAAACCACTACATGCAGGATAATAACCGCGAAATGCCAAAAATAGATGCGGACCTGTATTTTACCATTGATGAAAAAAACAATCAGATCGAACTGACCGATAAAGGTATTGAGCATCTTTCTGGTAAAGACAATCCAGACTTTTTTGTCATGCCCGAAATGGGGATGGAACTCACTAAGATCGAAAGCGCAGATTTTTCCAAAGAAGTAGAAGCAGAAAAAAAAGAAGAGCTTTTCCGTGATTTTAGCATAAAAAGTGAGCGTATTCATACCATGAACCAACTGCTCAAGGCCTACACCCTTTTTGAAAAAGACACCGAATATGTGGTCATAGATAACAAGGTGAAAATTGTAGATGAGCAGACCGGCCGTATTATGGATGGCCGCCGCTACAGTGATGGACTGCACCAGGCGATCGAGGCTAAAGAAAATGTGAACATTGAAGATGCCACGCAGACTTTTGCCACGGTTACCCTTCAGAATTACTTTAGAATGTACCGTAAACTTGCCGGTATGACCGGTACTGCGGTTACTGAAGCCGGTGAACTTTGGGAAATCTATGAACTTGATGTGGTAGAAATACCTACAAACCGTCCCATTGCCCGTGATGATCAGGATGATAAGGTTTATAAAACAAAACGAGAGAAATACAATGCGGTAATTGACGAGGTCAACGAACTTACAAAAGTTGGCCGACCTGTACTTATCGGTACCACTTCAGTAGAAATCTCTGAACTTTTGGGCAAAATGTTGGCCCTGCGCAAGATTCCACATAATGTATTGAATGCCAAACTGCATAAAAAAGAGGCTGATATCGTTGCTGATGCCGGTAATTCCAGCCAGGTGACCATTGCTACAAACATGGCTGGCCGTGGTACGGATATTAAATTGAGCAAAGATGTAAAAGGATCTGGTGGTCTGGCCATTATAGGTACAGAACGTCATGATTCCAGACGGGTTGACCGCCAGTTAAGAGGTCGTGCAGGTCGTCAGGGAGATCCAGGTAGTTCACAGTTCTACGTATCGCTGGAAGACAACCTTATGCGCCTTTTTGGCTCTGAACGCATCGCCAAAATGATGGACAGGATGGGTCTGGAAGAAGGAGAGGTCATTCAACATGGGATGATTTCAAAATCCATAGAGCGTGCACAGAAAAAGGTAGAGGAAAACAATTTTGGCGTACGTAAACGCCTACTGGAATATGATGATGTGATGAACGCGCAGCGGGAGGTAATCTATAAACGTCGCTACCATGCACTTTTTGGCGAACGTCTACGCGTAGACCTTGCAAACATGATCTACGACACTTCCGAAGTAATCACCGAAACCAACAAAGTCGCTCAGGATTATAAGAATTTTGAGTTTGAATTGATTCGGTACTTCTCGATGAGCAGTCCGGTGAGCAAGGAAGAGTTTGCATCCATGAATGTTCTTAAATTGGCTGGAGAAGTTTATAAAGCTGCGCTGAAACACTATCGCGAAAAAATGGTGCGGAATGCAGAAATCGCCTTTCCTATCATTAAAAACGTATATGAAAACCCGGACAGTAAATACGAGCGTATTGTGGTACCATTTTCCGACGGAAATAAAGAATTGCGTGTGGTGACCAACCTCAAAAGCGCTTATGAAAGTGAAGGCAAACAGCTTATTACAGATTTTGAGAAAAACATTAGCCTTGCCATAATAGACGATGCCTGGAAAACGCACCTGCGGAAAATGGACGAGTTGAAACAAAGCGTTCAGTTAGCAGTGCACGAGCAAAAGGATCCGTTGCTCATTTATAAGTTTGAAGCTTTTGAACTCTTTAAGCAAATGATCGAGCAGGTCAATAAAGATGTGATTTCTTTCTTGTTTAAAGGAGAACTTCCGGTACAGGAACAAAACCAGATCAGGGAGGCAAAAACTATTAAGAAAAGGGAAAAAACGGAAACGAACAAAGAAGAGATTCAGAATCTGGATGAACGTGCTGCCAAGAGCAGGGCTGCTGGAAACAACACCCAGCCACAACAACAGCAAATCACGGAAACCATTGTACGTGATCATCCCAAAATAGGTCGAAATGATAAAGTGACCATTAAAAACGTGATGAACGGCGATAACAAAACCGTAAAATACAAACAGGCTATCCCGCTACTTGATAAAGGGGATTGGGTACTTGTGAATGATTAGAGGATTAGAGGATTAGAGGATTAGAGGATTAGAGGAAATTATTAAAAATCGCGTTGAAAACCTTGGTTTTCAACGCGATTTTTTCAGCTAATAATACTTAACGTTCAATCCAATTTTTGATTTCCAGATTAGAAATTATCTATAGACTTTGTCAATTTTTTGATGAGCCGCTTTTTAGTGACACTATCCAAATTTTGTAAGTAGGCAAAACAATTATTGAAAATCCTATTTAAAATTATAGGATTTTCAATAGTTCAGCATTTATTGCAGGTTAGTGATTTTATCCAAAGGTTTTATCTTCCAACTTATTTAGCAATTCATAAATATAATCTTCTGCACTATAGTCCTCTCAAATGTAAGGTTCTCAAAACCTTCTAAAATAGTATATTTACGCCTTAATCGTTGCATTATACATTATGTCAAAAACTATCCAGGGGTTTTCCCGGCTTTCAAAAATCGAAAAAATAGAATGGTTATGCACCCATTATTTGAATAAAAACCCAAATGCAAGGACTGTTCTTTCCCAATATTGGAACGATAATAAAGAATTACAGCAACTGCACGATGAGTTTATTGAAAATACTATTTCCAATTACTATTTGCCGCTGGGCATCGCCCCAAATTTTATAATAAACGACACGCCATACGCCATTCCTATGGCCATCGAAGAAAGTTCTGTAGTGGCAGCGGCTAGTAAGGCGGCAAAATTCTGGATGATGCGCGGTGGTTTTAAAGCCGAGGTACTGGGTACCGTAAAAGTGGGCAACGTGCATTTTACCTACGACGGTGATCCCGACGAACTTTTGTTCTTTTTTGAGGAAATCAAATCAAAACTGATCAAAGAAGCTAAACCCATCACAAAAAACATGGAAGACCGCGGCGGCGGAATATTAGATATCGTACTTAAAAACAAGACCAAAGCGCTAGAAAATTACTACCAGCTGTACTGCACTTTTGAAACACTGGATGCCATGGGCGCCAATTTTATAAACAGTTGTCTGGAGCAGTTTGCCGAAACCCTGCAACGCGAGTTTGAACATCACGAGATCTCCAAAGAATATGAAGCGAAGCTTATCGTGATCATGAGCATACTTTCCAACTATGTACCCGAGTGCCTTGTGGAAGCTTCGGTAAGCTGTCCCATTACAGAACTTGCGGAAGGCTCGGGTTTTGACGGTCATCTTTTTGCGGAGAAATTTCAACAGGCCGTGCAGATCGCCCAAGTAGAACCCCATCGTGCGGTGACCCACAATAAAGGGATCATGAACGGTGTAGATGCAGTTGTAATCGCCACGGGCAACGATTTTAGGGCAGTAGAGGCCGGTGTTCATGCGTACGCGGCAAGAAAAGGAAGTTATCGCAGCCTTACCCAGGTAACGTTGGAAGATGATCAATTTACGTTTTCCATTAAATTGCCACTGGCGCTGGGCACCGTGGGCGGACTCACAAACCTGCACCCATTGGTAAAATTGAATCTGGAGCTTTTGGGCAATCCCAGCGCGGAAGAACTTATGCAAATCGTTGCCGTTGCTGGCCTCGCACAGAATTTTGGTGCCATAAAATCACTTACCACAACCGGGATTCAGAAAGGGCACATGAAAATGCACCTCATGAATATTTTAAATCAGGTAGGTGCCAATGAAACCGAAAAATCCCAGGCCATTAATCATTTTAAGACCAATAAAGTCACTCACAGTGCTGTGGAAGATTATGTGGAAGGTATTCGAAAATAGTTCTATATTTTTTTGTAATTTGTAATCAAATAAGAGGGGAAGCCATGACTATCATAATAAAAAAAGGAGAAAATCCAGAAAAAGTCCAGAATAAGATTCAAGACTTTCTTAATATGAAAGAAAGTGAAAAGCAACTTAGAAAGGAAAAGATCATTGAAGCTACTTTTGGAAAAATTATTTTCGATAAATCTAAAACACCAGAAGCTATCCAAAGGGAATTAAGGGATGAATGGAACTGATTTACTTTTAGATACCAATATTTTTATTTATTTTTTTGAAGGAGAACCTTCTTTAAAACCAATTTTCAAAGAACATCAAATATGTCTTTCGATTATTACGGAAATTGAGTTATTGTCATTTCATAAAATAAATACTAATGAAATTGAATCGATTCAAAGCCTTCTGAATGAAGCAAAAATCATAGATCTTGATCAAAAAATAAAGGAAAAAACTATCCAAATAAGGAAAAAATTCAGTTTAAAACTTCCCGATAGCATTATCCTCGCAACATCTCAAGTATTAAAAATTCCGCTCTTAACTGCAGATAGAAAAATACAAGCAATTGAGGGATTTGAGATTATAGACTTCCGTGCATAAAAAATCTTTCCATAGTAACGGAAAACTGCTGATTACGGCCGAATATCTCGTGCTGGACGGTGCGCTGGCATTGGCACTTCCCACAAAAAAAGGACAATCGCTTAGCGTAGAATCTTCAGAGGAAAAAGGGTTGCACTGGGTAAGCTTAGATGAAAATAAAAACCGGTGGTTTGAGGCGAAAATCGACTTAAATCAACTCAAAAACGACTTTTCCGAAGCAAATCTACGTGATCCCAAAGCGCGTTTACTTCAGATTCTTGCTGCCGCGCAGGCCTTAAATCCGCTTTTTTTAGCTGAAAATGACCAAATTCAAGTAAAAACTGAGTTGGATTTCCCTCGCGATTGGGGTCTGGGCTCCTCCTCCACCCTCATTAACAACATAGCAAATTGGGCCGAAGTAAATGCCTTTGACCTGTTGGAAAAAACATTTGGCGCCAGCGGTTACGACATTGCCTGCGCGCGGCATGACAAACCTATTTTCTATCACTTAAAAAATGAAAAACCTGTGGTGGAAGAAGTCGATTTTGCCCCCGGTTTTTCAGAAAACATTTTTTTCGTTCATCTCAACCAAAAACAAAATACCCGGGATGCAGTAAAAAAATACCGAACCCAACCATTGCCGAAACTCCAGGAGAAAATAAATGAAATTTCGCAGCTTACACGATCCATTCTGCAAGTAACCACGCTGGTCGAATTTGAACAATTAATTACCCGGCATGAAGCTATTCTTTCTGATCTACTGTATATTCCACCGGTAAAATCAAGGCTTTTTCCTGATTTTAAGGGCAGTATAAAAAGTCTGGGCGGTTGGGGCGGTGATTTTATTCTGGTCACCGGTTCTCAACGGGATATGAAGTATTTTGAAAATAAAGGGTTTCCTACAATTATTCCTTATAAAACGATGATTTTATAATAGGAAAATCGGTCGGTAATCCTTAAAAAGTAAATCCGTCATTTTTAGATTTGTTTCAGAATCATATTAAATAAGTAGTTGAAACTTTATAATGTCGTATTTAGAAATTTATAAATTCCACCTATATATCTGAATTATATATGATTAAATCGTTTTGAAGATACGACAACAAAGCGTTCAAATTACTTAGGCTTCCGAAAATTATAAAAATCAGAAAAATTTCTGAAAGCTTTTCGGGACAAATGACTAGAGGTCTGAGTTCGATACAATATAATAACGTATTGAAAATGGTCACTTTAAATGATTCTATAAAAAATCGTTCTCGAAAGCTTTCAGAAAAAGGGTTTTTTAATCAAAAAATGCGGTTGTCAAGCTGCCTCCGCCGCATATCCAAATAAAAATTCTTCGAGAATTTCCCTCTAACTTGCCTTTGCGGCGGAAAAGGCTGCCACATTTTCCTTTACTCGATTTCAAGTTAAAGGCCACAATCTTACAACTAATTCCACTAAAAACTTTCTATTTCAAATTTCCCACTTTTAAAGTTCGTTTCTTCATGTTTAAATTAGGGATATTTCCATAATATTGTAAATATTCCTAATCTAATGAAAAGAACAATTTTACATCTGGATCTTGATGCGTTTTTTGTTTCCTGTGAGCGTAGGATGGACAGCAATCTTAACAATAAACCCGTAATCGTGGGCGGTACTGGAGATCGTGGCGTGGTAAGCGCTGCTAGCTATGAGTGCAGAGCCTTTGGTGTACATTCTGGCATGTCTATAAAAATGGCCCGTCAACTTTGTCCGCAGGCGATTTATATACGTGGCAATGCTTCTACCTACACTAAATTTTCAAAACTCGTCACCGAAATCCTTCAAAGCGAAGTACCGGTTTTAGAAAAATCAAGTGTTGACGAATTTTATGCTGACCTAACGGGAATGGATAAGTTTTTTGGCTGTTATAAATTCTCTTCAGAGCTGCGTACCCGCATTATCAAAGAGACCGGTCTGCCCATTTCCTTTGGGCTTTCAGCAAACAAAACAGTGTCAAAAGTAGCGACTAACGAGGCCAAGCCAAACGATCAACTTAAAATTGACGATGGTTTTGAGAAGATTTTTTTGGCTCCGCTTTCCATAAAAAAACTGCCTATGGTGGGGCAAAAAACCTTTCAGATGTTTTGTAATCTGGGGGTAAAAAAAGTATCACTGGTGCAACAGATGCCGGTGGAGATGATGACTTCTGTATTTGGCAAAAACGGCCGCGTAATCTGGGAGCGTGCCAATGGCATAGATAATTCTCCCATTGTGGCTTATCACGAGCGGCAATCTATCTCTAGCGAGCGTACGTATGGCCAGGACACCACAGATATTCAAAAACTAAAAACCACGATCAATGCCATGGCCGAAAATCTTGCTTTTCAGTTAAGGCGGGGCAATAAGCTTACTTCCTGCATTACGGTAAAGGTGCGTTATTCAGACTTTCAGACGTATTCGAAACAAATGAAAATATCTTATACGGCAGCAGATCATAATTTGATTCCGCAGGTAATGGAACTTTTTGAAAAACTATACAACCGCCGATTGCTGATAAGATTAGTGGGCGTACGCTTTAGCGGACTCACGCAAGGGCATTACCAGATTGACCTGTTTGAAAATACAAACCGAACTGTAAATCTCTACAAAGCGATGGACGCCGTTCGCCTGCGTTATGGCGACCGCAGCATCATGCGCGCATCTACTATGGGCGAGGGATCGCGCACGATAGGCAATCAGGGAAACCCTTTTAATGGCCAGCCACCCATTGTGTTGGCACACCGACATCAATGATTTCCCACCCTAACCCTCCCTAAGGGATGGAATCATAAACAAATCAATTATAAAGCACCTTTGAGACTCCTCCCCTTCGGGGAGGCCGGGTGGGGAAAACCAATACTTAAATTATGTATCTCAATTGCCATTCTTATTTTAGTTTACGCTACGGCACCTTATCTGAAGAAGATTTATTGGCACTGGCCAAAGAGCATGACTGCAAAATCCTTCCGCTTACCGATATCAACAATACATCGGCCTGTCTGAATTTTGTTCATAAAGCTGAAAATTATGGTATAAAACCTATTTTGGGTATTGATTTTAGAAATGGGATAAGCCAATGTTATGTAGCACTGGCCAAAAACAACAACGGCTTTCTGGAACTCAACAATTTTTTGTCTAAATATCTATACGAAAAGGCCGATTTTCCACCAAAAGCGCCGACTTTCAACGATGCTTTTGTTATTTATCCGTTCGAAAAAGCGCTGGAACTGGAACTGCACGAGTTGGCTGAAAATGAATTTATAGGTATTCGTTTCAAAGACCTTCGGAAACTTCGATTTTCCAAGTACAGCGATTATAGAGAGAAATTAGTTTTTTTACACGCAGTGAGTTTTCGCGACAAGCTGGATCATAACATTCACCGTTTACTGCGAGCGATAGACAATAATGAACTTCTCAGTAAGCTCCCTAAAGAAGAACAGGCAGATCCGGACGATCGTTTTATAGATCCAGTTGTGCTTCGGGAAGCTTTTATTGAATTTCCATATATTCTTGAAAACAGCCTAAAATTAGCAGATTTATGTTCTATTTCATTCGATTTTTCCAAAGCTAAGCCTTCCCAAAATCTAAAGACCGTAGAAGGTACCGATGCGCTGGATTATAAAAAACTGCTTGAACTTTGTGAATTGGGCCTGCCACGACGTTATGACGAGATAACGCAAAAAATAGAAGATCGCCTCGCCAAAGAACTGGATTTAATTCAACAAAAAAACTTTGTTTCCTTTTTTCTCATCAACTGGAAAATCGTTCAATACGCACAAAAAAAAGGATATTACCACGTGGGGCGTGGTAGCGGTGCAAACAGTATCGTAGCTTTTTTATTGGGTATAACCAATGTAGACCCAATAGCCCTCGACCTATATTTTGAACGGTTTATGAACCTTTATCGGGCCAATCCACCAGATTTTGACATTGATTTTTCCACTTGGGACCGCGAGGATGTGACCCGTTATATTTTTGAGGAATTCGGCAAAAACGGTCACGCTGCGCTCTTGGGATCATATGTAACCTTGAAACACAGTGGTGCGGTACGGGAGCTTGGCAAGGTTTTTGGCCTTCCCAAATATGATATCGATAAGCTAAGCCAAGGCAAATACAATCCCGCTAAACTGGATGATCTGTCCAAATTAGTACTCAAATATGCCATTTATTTGCAT
>JBDNGW010000145.1:0-4882 GCA_041689735.1 Leeuwenhoekiella sp.
GATCCGCATTTTCCCGTTTAGTTTTTTCTTTGTATTTTTCATCCTGAAAGTGATGTTTTTTTTGCTTGGTTTTTGTCTTTAACACCTTAAATATAAGCAAAATACATCACTTTTTTGTGTTTTTGTTTTAGATTTTTAAGTGGTATAGTGAAAGTTTTAATCCTGCAAATTACCAATAAGATTTATTGTAAATCTATATTTAAGATGTTAAACCTTAGTTTATAAGGATAAAAGCACAAATTTACCCGTTTAAGTTATCTTTACAATTGCCCATGAAGAAAGTAGAACAGATCAAGCAGCCCATTGCCCTGGAAATGGAACTTTTTGAAAAAAAGTTTTCGCTCTCCATGAAATCAAAAGTGCCACTTCTTAACCGTATCACGCATTACATTGTAAATAGGAAGGGAAAGCAGATGCGTCCCATGTTTGTATTTCTGGTGGCAAAGATGTTGGGCAAAGAACATCTGAACGACCGTACCTATAGGGGTGCCGCTGTGATAGAACTTATTCATACCGCCACACTGGTACACGATGATGTGGTGGACGAAAGTTATCAACGCCGCGGTTTTTTCAGTCTCAACGCCCTATGGAAAAATAAAATCGCCGTACTGGTAGGTGATTTTTTACTCTCCAAAGGTCTTCTGCTTTCAATAGATAACGAAGATTTTGACCTGCTGCAAATTATTTCGGTCGCGGTGCGCGAGATGAGTGAAGGTGAACTTTTACAGATTGAAAAAGCAAGAAAACTTGACATTACCGAAGCTGTCTATTTTGAGATCATCAGGCAAAAAACAGCCACTCTTATAGCAGCTTGCTGTGCGATGGGAGCTTGCGCGGTGCATGCCAAGGAGGATATTGAACCCATGCGTAAATTTGGCGAACTTATAGGCCTGGGGTTTCAGATTAAAGATGATCTTTTTGATTATGGTTCCCAAAATATAGGAAAGCCCACCGGGATAGATATCAAAGAGCAAAAAATGACACTGCCTTTGATTTATGCACTCAATAAGGCCACGCCAAAAGAGAAGGCTTGGCTTATCAACTCAGTAAAAAACCATAATAAAGATAAAAAACGGGTCAATCAGGTTATCTCTTTTGTTAAAAAAAGCGGTGGCTTGGATTATGCCGTGAACAAAATGGTCGCTTTACAACAAGAAGCATTGATTTATCTGGATAAATATCCCAATTCGGTCTACAAAGATTCACTTATTGAAATGTAAATTATGTGATAGAACGAAAAAAATAGCTTAGAAATCCCTACTTTTAAATGCTATTCCAGATTACTGAAAACAGTACAACCCCCTTTTTGTTAGCAGATTTTTTTAATCTCTATTGGGTTTAATTCCCCGAGGCTTGCCTCGCGTTTTTGAGGAAAGTTTGAAAACGGATGGTTTTCATCAATCAAAAAAAAATTCCTCTAAATGCCTCGTGGGCTTGCCCCGAGGATTATTTACTACATTTCGAGGTTTGACTTCCAGAAGGCTAGTTTATCCTAGCTTGCCTCCAAAAAATAAGATTAAGTTATGATTATTACCTGCCTAATTTGCTCCTGGATTATTGATTTTAACCAAATATTTAATATATTTTCAGCCTAAAATCCTTCTGTTCTTAAGAGTTTTCTTTTTGGCTTTCAAATATATTTTCATGCAGTTTTGCCTTGATTTTCCCTACTGGATTGCTGTTTTTCTGTAATGTGGCGGTGAAAATTGTTCCTGTTTCCTTGGTGCTTTGGAGTTTAATGGAACCGTTGTGAGCTTCTGCAACCATCTTTACCAATGCAAGACCCATACCCCAACTTTTATAAGATGGATTGCCCTCTTCTTTAGCTAAGAAATCGAATATTCGTTCCTGTTTATCAATAGAAATGGGATTACCACTATTAAATACGCTAATCATTACAGCATTCTGATCTTCGCTTAGCGTAATGGTCACAGGGCGTTTACCGTCTCCATATTTTATGGCATTGGTAAGTAGGTTTTCAAGGAGACGGCGCACCGCGGTCTCGTCAAATATACCATGGTAATCGCCTTCGGGAAGTATCAATTCTATTTTTTGGGTATAGATTTCAGCAGCTTCTTTATAGGTCCAGGAGATAGTTTCAGCAATATCAATTTCCTCAAAGTTAAGCGTGATGCCTTCACCTGCCTTTATTGTGATCGCATCCATAAGACCTTCTATAAGACCCAGTGCTCTTTTAACACTTCGGGTAGTGGTTTCCTTCATTTTCTCAAGCCACTGCGCGTCTGCATCTGCGCTCATCATCTCAAGCGAAAGTTGAGCAGCAGCTAATGGATTGCGAATATCATGCGCTAGGGTTCCTATCAATTTTCCTGCATTTCCTGAAGTGCCTGTGAAAATGATCCCACCGACTTTAACATGGCTGTTTCAATGATAAATTTTAGCGCGCTGGCAATATCTTTATCATACAAGTGGGCAGCAGTGAGTTCTTCGGTCAGTACCCGGTGAAAGATGATATATTCGTGTATTATCTGCTCTACCGTATATTGTTGCGTGCTTGCCCGGTGCCGGCCGTGGTAAATGCTGTTTTCTAAGATTTTGAGATATTTCTCATTTTTGGTCAGATCCTTCCAATTATTGATGTGGGTTAAAATTTCAGAAATATCCTCTAAAATATTTGGCAAATGATCATAAAGAGCAAGTGTGTTTGTCTTTTTGGAAGCGGGTACTTCCTTTATTACAAGAACTTCCCAAGAGCGCATTACGTCTTGGGCAGCTGTACGCAAGTGTTGTGCAGCTTTTTTCATTATGTGATTTTCTTTGTCAAATTAAACAATTATCATTTGAATATGCAAATTATTAATTAAAAGTTAAATTCTATATTTAAAAACAATATCATTTAAGCTTTTTTAAAACTGTCTGTCGTGCTTCTGGTAAACAAACCAAGTCAGACTGGTTTTTAAGTGTTTGAGACATGACCAAGTTTCACAATCCCGATCGCTATGCGGGATGGGCAATCAGTAAGATGTGAGTTCAATGAAGCTTTTAGGCTAAATAGAAGCAGTATTTAATGATCTGTAGTATAAAAGATTTGCAAAGACGTTAAAGTCAATGGCAAAGGGGTGGAGAAAGAAAAGTTTTAAACTGAAAATTTATCGTTAGAATTAAAAACTGTTAAAATGTGATATTTATTTAGCCTTGGGCAACCATTTGTGTAAATCTTGCGTCTATATAGTAGTCAGTAGTCAGTAATCAGTAATCAGTGGGCAGTTTTCAGTGAGCAGTGAAGCAGTGAAGTAGTGATCAGTTATCAGTAAACAATGAAACGGTAAATAGTAAAAACAGCATAACAATAAAAACGTGAAGGTCATTCCCTTTTTTAGCAACGAGAAACAACTCCTACGGCGGGCGTGCGAGAACAATGCTATGGCGCAAGAGCGGCTTTTCAAAAAACATGCGCCAAAGATGCTGAGCGTTTGCAGGCAATATATACCAGAGCTACAGCGCGCCGAAGAAGCAATGTGCAACGGCTTTCTCAAGGTTTTTAAAAATCTTAAAAGCTATAGGGGAGAGGGCAGTTTTGAGGGTTGGGTGCGGCGTATTATGGTGCGGGAATGTATTTCTTACTTGCGCAACGATGTTAAAATGTACTTTAAAGACCTAACCGAAATCACTGCGGTCCCCGGTTTTAATACTACCGAAGGCAGTCTGGAAGCGCAAGATATACAGCACATGATCGATGAACTTCCGCCAGGTTATAGAAGCGTTTTCGTGCTTTATGCCGTCGAAGGATATAAGCATCAAGAAATTGCCGAAATGCTCCACATCTCTGAAAGCACTTCAAAAACACAGTTGTTTAAAGCGCGCAAGAAACTACAGGAGAACCTAAAAGAAACGAACACTTATTACAATGGCACCCATGAAATTTGAAAAACACATAAAGAAAAAGCTGGACAACCGCAGGATAGAACCTTCATTGGGAGCCTGGGAACGTGTTGCTGAACAGTTGCGGCAGGATGGGCAAAAAAAGAAAGCACGGATATGGCCAAAAATTGCAATTGCAGCCGGTTGTATAGGAATTCTCATTTTTAGCGTTCCGTTTATATTTCCCACGGAAAGTGCAACGGAATTTCCAATTGTTGATGTTCCTCAGGATACCAAATCCAGTGATGCTCAAATTACGGTAGCTTCAGAAGAAAATAAGGAAGAGATGAACAGCACAGATGTTGTTTCAGCGGAAGCTAAAAAAGAGATAAAAAGAACTAAAAAAGGCATCAAAAACCCGAAAAAGGAACTGGTGATCAATGAAGTTTTGCCGACATCAGAAGGGCAAAGCAAGACGCGCGATTTCGCTGATTCACAAAAACATACAGAACATATAAAAAACCTGACGCCTGTGGTTGAACAATCTGTTGCGGAAGAAGTGAACCGCTTGCTGGCCGCGGTACAAACTGCAGAGCAACATGGAGAACAGGTGAGTGATCTTGCGATAGACAGCCTGCTCGCCCAAGCGCGTGAAAAGATCGTAAAAAACCGTATATATGAAGAAGAGACACAGCGGCTGAGCGCGACTGCGCTGTTGGAGTCCGTAGAAAACGAACTTGATCAATCTTTTAGGGAACGTGTTTTTGACGCTTTAAGAGATGGTTTTATAAAAGCGCGAGAGGCCATTGTCTCCCGAAACGAATAAAAAATTTCCGAAGCCGAAATTTTCATTCGGCCTTTGCGAAAAATGCTGAAAATTACATTTCTAACCTCTCTTAAGGAGAGGTGAACAGAAGACTTTATTGGTCTCAAATTAGGGTCTAAAACCCTGCAATTTCATTGCAGTACTTTAGTGATGCGAAAAAATCTAATACGAGTGATTCGATACGCTTTCATACGTGAGACTAATATAGTAGGACTTTCAGTCCTTTTTCAAAAA
>JBDNGW010000146.1:0-5430 GCA_041689735.1 Leeuwenhoekiella sp.
ACCGAATTATAGGCAGTTATTTTGTTCATCAACAAGGCGAAAAACGCAGACATAGCCGTAGCTATGGCGAGTATTTTCAACGCAGTTGCTGGGCAAAAGAACCCATAGAAATGGGCAGGTTATTTCTAAACAGATCCTTTGCTCCTTTTTGAATTTCCTTGCTTTCTTTAATTAAAACGTCAAAATCAATTATCCAAAAAACTTTATCGTATTCATTAGAAGAATCAACCACTTTTTTGAAAAGATCTTTCAATTTCTTCTTCTGCGGAATTTCAGGTTTTAAATCAACTCTTAAAGACGGTTCATTTCTCTTAAGCATTTGTATGTACCAAAACTCACATTCCCCCTCCACTATAAAAGCATATCTAGGTTTTGTTTTAGGGGTATTTCTTTTAATTCTCATACTCAAGGCTTATATAATAATCCCCAAGATTTGGTGTTCCACCTAGTTTACCAGCTTTATACGCATTAAAAATATTAGTTGTATCCCTTATAACTGAAGAATCAAAATCCGCTAATGAATATAACTCAGTCGAACTTGATTCGTTTTTATCAGTAAACCAAATCACATCATTTCGAAATAGGTCTTTATTGTTGAATATCTCACGATTATGAGTTGTAGCTATTATTTGAGATTTTTCAGAATTGACTAAAAAAGATAAAAGAAAATGTATAAATAAATCAGGATGCAATGAATCTTCTAACTCATCTATGCAGAAAGCTGTACTAGAATTAATCAACAAACTCAATAATCCTGCAAAACCATAATATCTTTGAGTTCCCTGAGATTCTAAATTAAATGGTAATGTATATTTCTCTCCCTCTACAGTATGCTCAAGTTCTAATTTCGTAAGAGGATTTAATTTAAACCTTTCAATGGCATCTTCTGGAAGATCAAGTGCTTCGATTATTTTGAGCATTTTTTCATCCACTACATTTTTCTCTTCCTTTATAAGAATATCAGAAATATTAAAATCAGCTTTTTTTAAAATATCAATTAAAATTTCTTTTTCCAATTTAGATTTTTCTAATTGAGAAGTAATGAATCCATCAAGTTCAGTTTTACTTTTAACTAAAGGATTGAGATATTCAGAAAACCAGTCAGTAACTTCTTTTAAGTGAGAAAGTTCAATATTTGTCTTTAGAAAACCACCTAAAACTGTATTGTTCCAGAGTGTATTGGCTTCGAGATTTTTTTCAAAGGTCTTGTCTTTTCTTATTTTACTGCCGAAAGTAATTTCTGTAAATTGTTTATTAATATCCGTTGTTCTTTTAAAAACACTCGCTTTATTTGGATCGTAAAATTTTAATTCTTCACTTAAAATAGCTTTTTTACAGTATTCCACTTCGTACGAATATCTAACTTTATTTTGAATGAAATCAATTGAAAATATAGTGCTATTTTTCACATTATCTTTATCAAAAAGGAATGGGTTGAAATCTAAAGTATTCGTTTTCTTTTCTTCAGGTTCTAAAACCAATTCTCTAAAATAATCCAATGCTTTTAACACAGTGGTTTTGCCAGACGCATTTGCTCCATAAATTAATGCGAGTTTTAATAATCGAATATCTTTTTCTGAATGGATAATATAGTAATTCTCCAGATCATTGGATTTATCTGCTTCAAAAGAAAGAATTTGCTTTTCTTTTATTGAACCAAAATTCTGAACACTAAAATTAATTATCATAGTTTTTTAATCTAAAAATGTAAACTACTTACGAATTTAGAACAAAAAATTAGAATTATACTATTTTCTTCAAAATATGTATTTCTAATTTATTATAAAATATCATGTAAATAATTGAATAAAAACCTATTTATCAACCCACTTAATTCTTCAATATCCTCAAAAGTATGCCCCGCGCTGATCACAATCCTACTCAATACAGCAGCCTGCGGATTGGGATAATTGAAATGGGTCACTAAAATTCCATTTTTTTCTAGGAACTCCGTTAACTGGGGATCGGAATAATTAAAAGCGGGATGCCCTTTGGTACGCTTAAAAAAGGAGGCGTTTTCCACTAATTTTAAGAATAAATCAACGTTTTCAGACAGTTTTTTCCGTTGTTCCACATAAATGGTTTCCGCTTGCATCAAGGTTGCCATACTTGCTGGTGACGCCGGACTGGAACCGCCGTAATGCAATCTGTTTTTAAGCTTTTCCAAACGATTATTTTCGCCCAGAATGACACCGGCTTGAACCGTGGGCCCTTTACTGAGCGAAGCGCAGAGCAAAACTTCCTTGGCGCCCAACGTGTTTAAAACTGGATAAGCCCCAACACCATTTTCCCCTATAATCCCTAATCCGTGAGAGTCATCCGCGACCAGTATTATTCGGTCTAAGGGCAAGGTTTTTAAAAATTTAAAATCAGGATAATTGTCTTCGGAAAAACTGACCGTATCCAAAAATAAAACAGGTGTTATTGATGAATTCTCTTCGATTTGTGCTTCAATCGCATTTTTTAAATCTGAAGGGCTTTGGGACATTTTATCCCTATTTCTGAAAAGTGCGGAATGTGTATTCAACATGTGAAAAACGGCAAAAGCATCGTCATCAAAATAATCTCGCAAAAGTTGTCCGGCCAAATATCCTGATGATATCAGCATAGCAGCTTCGGCACCCGTCCATTTTGCCATATACGCCTCAGCTTCCTCATAAACGGTCAAGCGAATATTTGATTTCCGCGACGCGCCATGGCTCATGCCATATTCCACAATGTTTTTAATGAACAATGCTTCAAAAGCATCATGGTTTTGAAGTCCCAGATACGAAGTGCCACCAAAATACAGATATTCCCTACCGTTTTCTATAATGAATCTTCCGGGCACTTTTTTGACGTACATGGCCATTTATAAAAGTGTTATGCCACTGCCGCCCAACTTTGGAAAAACCACTTCTCCCCCATTTTTAATCTCCACACCTTTGGCAATATCTTCTTTGAGCAGCATCGCGCCGTCCATATCCACATAATCCAGTTGCGGCAACAATTGGGCGACTGCCGAAATTCCCACTGTCGATTCGGTCATGCAGCCCACCATTACTTTTAAGCCTTTTTGTTTTGCTTCGGCAATCATTTTTCGCGCTGGGGTTAGACCGCCACATTTGGTCAACTTGATATTTATACCCGTAAAATGACCGGCACATTTGGCCACATCTTCGGGAAGTATACAACTTTCGTCCGCAATAATGGGTAGCGCGCTTTCTGCAATAACCCGTTTCATGCCGTCCCAGTCATCGGCCTTTAGGGGTTGTTCTATAAATTCTACTCCAAGAGTTTTTAATTTTGGCGCGTTCGCAATGGTTTGTTCCGCGCTCCAATGGCAATTGGCATCCACCCGAAAAACGGCATCGGTATGTTTGCGCAATTCACGTACAATCGCCAAGTCATCGGTAGTGCCCAACTTGATCTTATAGATCGGCCAGGGCAGTTCTTGCATCTTGGCCACCATTTTTTCCACCGTGTCCAGACCTATGGTATAATTGGATTTGGGATAATATTCGATAGTGGTATTCCAAATTTCGTAGAGCGGTTTTTTCTGAAGTTTTCCGTACAAATCATTGGCGGCGAGATCTAGTGCGCAAAGTGCGAAATTGCTCAGCTTCAAGTCAGAAATAAAGTGATAAAAAAGCTCGGGAATGGTAAAATCAAAAGTTTCAATGGCTTCTCGTACCGCATCAATTTCAAAAATCATGCTTTCAACGGTAATTTTGTAATACGGGTTGGAAGTGGCTTCCCCGTAACCGGTTTGATCGTTCAGGCTGAGTTCAACGATTAAGGTTGGCTGAAAATCATGGGATTCGCGCGAGATGCTAAAGGTGTGTTTCAGCGGAAGCGTATATTTTTTTAAACGAAGTTGCATAAATATATAGTTAGTATAAAACCGTAAAAAATGTCATAAAATTGGATATTTACGGCTATAAATCAGTCAAAATTAAGGCAATTTCATCACTTCTTTGGGCTCTTTTTCTTTAATCCCAACTCATATTTATAAACTTGACGCCCCAATTCCGCCAAAAAGGGAATTCCCACACTTTCAAATTCGTAAATACCATCATTAAATATCTCGTTTTTATTCACTAAAATCGTTGCGGTCAGTAAAAATTCAATCTTGTTCTTGTTCTCTTTAATATAAGCGTTATCGGTGAGTGTGCCATACGCGTAACCCACTTTGTTAAAGATCTGAACATGTTTGGGAATCCTGGCTTTACTATCGCCATAGATAAAAAACTTGCCATAACCATCCTGAAAATGAGCTTCATCGTAACCCATTTCGCGTGGCATTTTATGCATTGCACCCACAAGAAAATGACGGGATTTTTTGCTCAAGGTGAAACGCTGGTTTTTTAAATATTTCTTCGGAAACATGATTCTTTTCAGCACTTCCTGTTGCGCTTCAATGGGAAAATAATTTTTTTATGAAAAATCAAAGCTGCCAGAAATGAGAGAATCGTTCCGTGTAAAACCCTTACCTTTTTGAATGCCCTCCAGTTGCAAAGCCGTAATCGCTGTGGAAGAATAACCAATCAATGTATCTGATTTTCGCCGCTTAGGATAAAAAATCACGCTTTTTGTTTTCGATTCCGCGGAATTGGGCGTGCTCAACCGATGTACAATCTGTACGTTTTCAATTCCTTTGTTCTTTAACCTATTATTGATCGAATCCCTTCCGACCAGCTCAAACAAGCGATTGAAAGCTTCATTATCGCTCACCGCAAAAATCGCTTCCACATCTTTGCGCAGACTTGAGATCACGGTATCGCCTTCAATTTTATAAGGAGTATCCAGGTCGATCCGCTTTCCATTTTTTAGTTTTTTACCCAAATAATTTCCCAGCGCAAGCACGGCCACCGGCAGTTTCACGCTACTGGCGGGATAAAAATAATGTGAAGCATCCACCTGAAAATCGTAAGTTTCAAACGTAACATCAACTGCGTCGCGCGAAATATACGTGTATTTAATTTGCAGTTGGTGATCTTGCAGATTGTCCATCACACGGCTTATTGCTGGACCAC
Organism: Leeuwenhoekiella sp.; assembly: GCA_041689735.1. Lineage (GTDB taxonomy): Bacteria > Bacteroidota > Bacteroidia > Flavobacteriales > Flavobacteriaceae > Leeuwenhoekiella. The sequence goes on from JBDNGW010000146.1 coordinate 5,016, forward strand.
CAGAACGGAGTATTTCTATCAATGGATTTGTATTTTGGCCGTTCAAAAGCATACATTGTACAATTAAGATAAAAAACAAAGTATAGGTAGTTTTGGAACGCCGCATGGGTTTTTACTGAATTTGAGTTTTGAGCTTAAAAGTAACAATTTTGTCCGGTTTTCTTCCGGCCACTTATCTCATAAAGGTAAGCTTCGCAAAAAAGCAGAAAAATCCTCAAGCTCAAAGCGATTGCATGGCGAATAAAATACATTAATATTGTCCTAATTTATTAAGGTTATTCCTTTTTTTACGACCAAATCCCTGCAATGGAAAATTACCTCGATATTATAAAAAATTCGTTTTCCGGTTATTGGAATTATCTGATAAGTGAGATCACAAATCCTAGTTGGACCAATTATTTGTACTGGTTACTGG
>JBDNGW010000147.1:0-4756 GCA_041689735.1 Leeuwenhoekiella sp.
AAGTGGTCTTAGAAACCCTGTGGGTATGGACTGGAACCCCGTTACCGGCGAACTTTGGACCGCTGTAAACGAGCGCGACAAACTGGGTAACAATCTAGTTCCTGATTACGCAACAAGCGTCAAAAAAGGAGCGTTTTATGGCTGGCCATTCAGTTATTATGGACAGATCAAAGATCCACGATGGGCTGAAGATCCACATCAAGATATGGTAGATAAAGCTATTATTCCCGATGTTCCATTGGGGAGTCATACGGCCTCTTTAGGATTGACTTTTTATACTGCGCAAAGTTTTCCGCAGGAATACAAAAATGGCGCTTTTATAGGTCAGCACGGCTCCTGGAACCGTAAACCATTTTCTGGATATAAAGTGGTATTTATCCCTTTTGAAAATGGAAAACCTGCAGCGCCGCAGGATTTTCTTACCGGTTTTATAGACAGCAACGATGAGAGCAAAGTTTACGGTCGCCCAGTTTGCGTAGCCGTTGCACCTGATGGCTCGTTATTGGTCAATGATGATGACAGCGGGATTATCTGGAGGGTTGCTGCGAATTGAAAGTGAACCTGGCGTTGTGGTATTCATTTTAAAAAAAACCGTATTTTAATTTAAATTTTGATGAAAATGAAAGTTCAATTAAAAGATAGGATTACAATGGATCCCGATATTTGCTTCGGAAAACCGTGCGTCAGAGGAATGCGATATCCTGTGGAACTGATACTAGACCTGTTGGCTTCTGGAATGACACAAAATGAAATCCTTTCTGATTATCCTTCTCTGGAAGATGAGGATATTACAGCATGCCTTCTATTTGCCGCTGAATTTATAAAAATAGGTAGCATTTCGAAGGTATTGGCACGCTGATGAAATTTATAATAGATGCTCAACTGCCCCCTAGAATTGCAATTTGGTTGAATGAATATGGACATGATACAATTCATACCGACGATCTGCCTTTGGGAAATAAAACTTCTGACACAACTATTGCCGAGCGGTCTGTTTCAGAAAATAGAATTGTAATTACAAAGGATACCGATTTTATGAAAATGCACATGATCAAGGAAATTCCTAAACTTATTCTTTTTATAACAACTGGAAATTTGCGTAATTCTCAATTGATTTTGCTATTTGAACAAAATATGGATAGAATTGTAGCGTTTTTCGCTAGTGGAAACAGCATTGTTGAATTGAATGATGAAACGATTATTATAAGGAAATCATTTTGAAAAAAATCAAGAACTTTGGGATAAATGCCAATTTCTAGTATCAATAATTTTACGTGAATTGGTAATTTTAATATCTGGATTTACAATTAAAATTCTCTTGGTTGCTTTCTCCAATTATCTCTATTTCACGTTCAATACCCCTTAGCAATAATTTATTATGGCTAAATGCATTGAAATCCATTTCACTCCCCAAATAATCATATATAGATGCAATGGAAGTTTGAATATCAAATAATGACTTCTTTATCTTTGAATTCATAAATCAATTGCTTGTTGTCATCAATATTCTGTATTAAATAGGGGTTCGTGAGTGAACGTTGGGTAACGAGGTCAATAGATCTTTTTAAAAGATTTTCCAATTGGTATTTAATTCCAAAGAAATAAGAGGTATACTCTTGAATAGAGAGATTTTCTTTAAAATCCAATAAAAAATCAATATCACTTTTTTCATTAAAATGTATATCCACGACAGAACCAAAAGCATACATACGCGCTACTTCGAACTGCTCGCAAATGGCGATAATGGCCGTTTTATTATGTTCTATTAAATTATTCATTATTTAAATGTAACCAATCCTAATCTAAAAATCTTCGGATTTTAAACTAAAATTTCAGATTTGAAATACCTTAATTTTATCCTATTATTTGGTATGTTTTCGGCCTTTGGCCAAAATATCCAAGCGCAACAAAAAGATTCCCTTTTAAAAACACAAGAATCGCTACCCGAAGTGCTTATTCGCAGCACACCTATAATTGATACCCTACAGCGCATTCCGGCCGCGGTAAATGTGATCAGTGCAACCGATCTGCAACGTGGCGACCAACTTTCGATCGCCAATGAGATCAATAAAAACCCAGGGATCCAGATGCAGCAGGGCGCGCTCAATACCAGCCGCATCAGCATACGGGGAATTGGGGCGCGCAGCCAATATTCGACAAACCGCGTCAAAGCGTATATTGAGGGCATCCCACTTACTACCGGTGAAGGCGAGACCACACTAGAGGATATTGACCTCAACCTTATAGAGCGCATTGAGATCATCAAAGGCCCCGCATCCAGCAGTTATGGCGCTGGTCTGGGCGGAGCAATTAACATTTCGATCATCAAGCCCAAACCGGAAAGCGCTTCCATACAACTCAACGGGCTAGGCGGTTCTTTTGGCACGTTGAAAAGTGGTGTCACGGCAACGCTGGCTTCCGGCAAGACGGCAGGTCTTTTTAGTTACAATCATCTGGAAAGCGACGGTTATCGTGCCAATAGCGCCTATGACCGTGACACCTATACCGCTTACGCGAAAACCCAGTTGGCACCGGCACATTCACTTGCTTTTTTCGGGAATTTCACAAAACTGAAAGCTTTCATCCCAAGTTCTATTAATCAGGAAGATTTTACCGATAATCCGCAAAAAGCGGCATTTACCTGGGGACAGGCACAAGGTTATGAATCGTATGACAAAGCGATCGCCGGACTTTCATATACTTGGGAGTTCAATGACAATGCGTCTTGGACGACCAGTGTTTTCGGGAATTACCGCGATGGTTATGAACCCCGTCCTTTTGATATCCTGGACGAAGAATCGGCTGCTTACGGGATTCGGAGCAATTTTAAAGCCGCTTTTGAAATCGGTGGAATACCTGTAAAAAGTAGTTTGGGCATTGAATATTTTGACGAAAGTTATGATTTTCAGCTTTATGAAAATGGTTATGAAAGCACTAATGGTAATGGTAGTTTGCAGGGAAACCGTTTTAGCAATCAGCATCAAGACCGTAAGTACCTAAATCTTTTTGCCCAGTTCAGCCTGCAATTTACAGACCGTTTAAAAGGGGAATTCGGATTGAGCTATAACCACAGCCGCTACGTGCTGGATGATACTTTAAACGAAAACGGCGATGACCGGTCTGGCAAATACACCTACCCAAGGCAATTTTTACCACAAGCCGGACTTACCTATGAAGTGGTTTCAGATAAATATGTCTATGCTACGGTTAGCAAGGGATTCTCACTGCCTTCGGTGGCGGAAACATTAACTCCAGAAGGTGCCATTAACACAGATCTTAAGCCAGAAACCGGTATCAATTATGAATTGGGGGTAAAAGCGACCTGGCTCAAGAAGAAACTCTATACTGAAATCGCCGTGTACAGCATTCAAGTGGATAATCTTATCGTGGCAGACCGTATTGCAAATGATCAATATGTAGGCCGAAATATCGGGAAAACCGATCATAATGGTATTGAATTTTTAATACATTATAACCAATTTATCTCGGCTGGCTGGCAATTAAAACCTTACGGCGCAATCACGCTGAATGACTATAGCTTTGATGAATTTGAAGATAATGACATAGATTATAGTGGTAACGACCTTACCGGAGTTGCCGATCAGATTTATAATGTAGGCCTGGATCTTGTTCAAAATGGCGGGTTTAAATTCAACCTGAATTATAGGCATACGGGAATGATCCCGCTTAATGACGGGAATACACTTTATAGCGCTTCTTATAATCTACTGAACGCACGCGCAGATTATACATTTATGCTATCGCAGAAGTTACAGATGAATATTTATGTAGGCGTGAATAATATTACAGATACAGATTACGCTGCGCAGATCCTTCCGAATGCAACTGGTTTTGGCGGCGCGGCGCCACGTTATTATTATCCCGGCGATCCAGCAAATTATTATGCCGGTCTGCGGTTGAAATATGGGTTGTAGGTCCTCCCCCAACCCCTCCTAAGGAGGGGAGCCAAAAAACCGACAATCATATTGGCAATTTTTGGTTAGAATCAGTCAAAAAATGCTTAAAAAGGCCGCTTTTTGACTGAATTTGAAGGTTTCTAGAATGATTTTGTTTTGAGAAAAAACAATCGTTTTTTCTCAAAACAAAATCCCACATCTTGTAAGCATCAATTGCGCTTCAGACGCAAGTTCCATAGAAAATAGTTCTTTTCTGAAAACAAGCAGAACCGACCGAAAAACGGTCAAAAAGGTCGATTTTTGACTGAATCCAGAGATTTTTATAAGGAATATTTGTATAACCACGAGTAGTTCTAATAGTAATTTTGATCCTGCGAAACCTGCCAGTCAAAGACACAGACAGGTTTATTTTTAGTTTCTCAGGCAGGGCGTTATGATCAGCAAATTACTTGGTGGGATTCTTAAACGCCGGAAAACTGATTATACTACTCAATAAATACTTATTTAATTAAGAACGAACCTTGCGTTAGGGATTGAAGTGGAAATCCTTTTTGAGAGGAACGAGCAAAAAGATTGCAACGCAAAGCCCGACCCTTTTTCAAGGGAACGCCCAAAAAATCAATGTAAAAAGTCAAGAACAGCAATATCCCCTCCATTATCCACACATTTTTATCATTATTCTCTAATCCGCGTTAGGGATTGAAGCGGAAATCCTTTTTGAGAGGAACGAACAAAAAGATTGCAACGCAAAGCCCGACCCTTTTTCAGGGGAACGCCCAAAAAATTAATGTAAAAAGTCAAGAACAGCAATATCCCCTCCATTATCGACACATTTTTAT
>JBDNGW010000148.1:0-2254 GCA_041689735.1 Leeuwenhoekiella sp.
GAACCAATCATAACTATTAACGGGGAACCTGTGCCGATTCAAATCGTCAAGGGTTTTGCAACGATTGAAAGAACATGGTCCCCGGATGATATAGTGGCCCTTACGTTGCCTATGCCGGTTAAGTTTAATAAGGCAGTGGATAAGGTTGATGCCGATCGTAATCGCATTGCCATAACCAAGGGCCCGCTGGTATATTGTGCGGAAGGGGTAGATAACAATGGCCCTGTTCAACGTTTTTATTTGAAGACCTTACCAACTGATGCTGATATTAACAGTTCTGTAATATTCGATGGGGTAATGAAGAATATAGTAACCCTTTCGATACCGGCAATGGTTTCAGAAATGGATAAAACGAATCAACAGAGAGTTGAATTGATTCCTTATTATTCTTGGAACAATCGTGGAGATTCTTCAATGATTGTCTGGTTTCCCGAAGAAAAGGTTAAGTCGTAGGTTCTCATAAAAGCAGGTCCTTAAATTCAAAAGAATTGGAGAAACACAGATGAAAAGTACAATTCAAAACACTAAATGGGTTTTGTTAATGGAATGACTGCCGTTTTTCAGGTTCCTGTGAATATGACAAAAAGCTATCAGTTATGGAATATGAAAGATATGCCCATTACATTAGGGAATTCAATACTATTTGAAAAAGTTTAAACAGGTTCTTCATAAAATCATTAATGAAAAAATATCTTATCCTAATTATTACTATCTGTCTCTTAGTATTTTTCTCATGTTCCGAGAATAATTTACAGGATTCAGTGTTGAAATTTGGGGACTATGCCCATTATTTTGAGTCGTTTAATAAAAATGATAATGAGCTTTTTAAGCAATATATCTCAAATGACAGTGTGTTGCCATTTCTGGAAAAGAACATTCCTTTGTTAGACATTCCCGATAGTATCATCCAAAAGACCTATTATTTTCGTTGGTGGACTTTTAGAAAGCATATAAAACAAATTCCTAACGGATTTGTAATCACGGAATTTTTGCCAGATGTACCTTGGGCTGGAAAATATAATACCATCAATTGCCCAGCGGCCTACCATATATATGAAGGGCGATGGTTACATGATGATACTTACATAAAATCCTATATCGATTACTGGTTAACCGAGGCAGACAATGTCCGAAAGTACAGTTTTTGGGTGGTCGATGCGACGTTAGCTTTTGTCAAGGTAGATGGGGATATAGCTTTTTTGAAAAAATGTTACCCCAAACTTATACAGAACTATTACGGTTGGGAAACGGAGCACAGGGATGCAACTGATAGACTTTTTTGGCAAAGTGATAATTATGATGGGATGGAGTTTAGTGCCGGAGGTAGGGTGTTGAATAATGGTGTGGATAATGCGAGCACCATTGCCGGAAGGCCTACCATCAACAGTTATATGTTTGGAGATGCCAAGGCCATATCTCAAATGGCTTCTAATTTTAGTGAAGGGGATATATCGAAGGATTTTGATAAAAAAGCCGAAAATATAAAGGAATTAGTTGATAATCATCTTTGGAACGACTCATTGAATTTTTACACGATTATACCTCGGAACTATAACGAGAAATCAAAACCTATTGAGATCAGGGAGCTTATTGGCTATACCCCTTGGTCCTTTAATTTACCGGATGACGACCCAAAATATGTAAAGTCTTGGAGAAAAGTACTGGACACCACTGCTTTCGCCGCCCCATATGGACTAACCACGGTTGAACGATCGCATCCTTATTTTCAAATAAGTTATAAAGGCCATGAATGTCAATGGAACGGGCCTTCCTGGCCGTTTGCCACCACCCAGGTACTAAAGAGTTTTTCCAATTTCTTGAACAATTACACCTATCATGGCAATTTGTCGAAGAATGATTATTTCAATCTTCTGAAACAATATGCTTCCGCCCATAAAATAACATGGGAGGATGGCAAGTCCCAAATGTGGATCGACGAAAATATAAATCCCTTTACGGGTGACTGGATTTCACGGACCCGATTAAAGACATGGGACAATGGTAATTGGTCCAAAGAAAAAGGAGGGGTGGAGCGCGGCAAGGACTACAACCACTCCGGCTTTTGCGATCTGGTCATCAATGACCTTATCGGGTTAAAGCCGCAATTAGATATTCATGCGAATCAAGAGTTGAATATTAGTGTTATAAAAGCAGCTGCCAATCTTCCATAAATATGTAGGTTCAGACCTTTTGTCGACCTTACCTTACTGGCTTTCTGTATATCGGATTTTTCAATGATCCAACTAAACAGGGC
>JBDNGW010000149.1:0-2383 GCA_041689735.1 Leeuwenhoekiella sp.
AGATTCAAGAAACTGCTTTCCATATCCACCCGAAATCCTAAAATTTATCTGGAGGGTCGCATATCCGCGGCTGGCAAATAATTGCGCTTCCGGATTAAAACCCCACGAGTCACGAATGCCCTGCGGCCCACCGTGTGGATTTACGATTACAGGCACTTTTTTACCATTAAGCGCCGCTTCGGGCAAGGTAATATAACCGTGCAGATCAATCCCATCGCGACTTTTAAAATGAATAGGCTTCATCTCGGCCATATCTTCCTCATGCAGCTGTGGCATAAGTTCGTAGACGGTTTCAAAAGCATCTTTCGCCACATCATACGAGTGATAGGTGCCATAATCGCGATCTCTATTTACGTAGATCAAATAGAAATCCTCTTCATCGGTCTTGTCTACGATGCCGTATTGTTTTTCGCCAAAATGCGCCTTAAACCGCGCATCCAGCGTTTTATAATAAGCGCTCACGGGAATGGTCACCGTTTTCTCTCCCTCATAATTGAAATAATCGATCTCATAACCCCGCTTCCGCGATACAGAGATCCCGGAAACATCATAATTATCATGACTGAAAATGTCACGGACTTTCTCATCCTTCTTCAGATCATAAAGGATTATTTTCGCGGTATCGCCTTCCAGATTGGAGATCACATACGCCTCATGCGGATTCTCACTGGAGTAATCAAAGCCCAAAATGGAAAATGCATCCTTCCAGTTAAGGCTTTTTAGCAGTTTATAATCACCGACGTCGTTTGTATAATATAAATCCTGCTCCACGCCATCGCGCATGCGGGTAAAGGCCTTTAAGTTTCCATCTTTGTCAAAATCGTAGCCTGTAATTGGGTTTGCCTCGTCGTCATTACTGTACAATTGTTCGAGTTCGCCGTTTACCACATTGAGTTTATAGGGATCAAAAATCGCAGGATTATTCTTGTTCATCGAGATGATAATATGATCCTTATCCTCTTTTAGCAAACGTAAAATACCAGCTTTTGCACCTTCAAAAGGGGTAAGATCCTTAGCATCGCCACCGTCAACATTTACGGCAAAAAGATGATAATTCTCGTTGCCGCCCTTGTCCATTGCATAAATAAGACGTTCATTGTTCACCCAACCATAACCGCGTATGAGTTCATCTTTTTCCTCCACCGCGCGCTTGATTTCGTCGGTTTCACGGGCTTTTACCATTACATGACGTTTTCCCTCCTCGTCTTTTTCGAGGTAAGAGATGTATTTACCATCTGGCGAAACGTTGAAACTTGCTGCTTTTGGCTTCGCGAAATAATCTTCTACCTGGTATTTAAAAGTTCCGGTATCCAAAGCTGCCAATGCTTTGAGTGATTCATCCGAAGTAACAAGTTCTGGATTTCCGGGAAGGGCTGTTGTTTTTGTCGTCATAGTGCAATAATTTATGGGCGCAAAGCTAAAGAGATCGTTTTGATTAAGTTGCAAAATGGCGTTAAACTACTTCCTCCCCCAACCCCCTCCGAAGGAAGGGGCTCAACACGTGTTATAATTCCAAAGTCAAATATTGCTCTATATTAACTTCGGAAGAATGACGATTTTAAGATTGAAGAAGTTGATTTAAATGGATTATTAGCTGATTTTTACCTGTTTTCTAAGGTTTTTCAAATGAAAAATACTCGATTTATGCTCTACGGAAAATATGAAAGAAAGGATTAGAGATTCGAAGAATTGAATTTTTGACCTAGTCGAAACTTCAGCTAAAAAAGCAACCCAGAAATCAACAATTAAGATATTCATCTTCGTAAATTCGCCAAAGCCATCATTCGGCGCCCAACTCAAAAATGTCATGACCCCAGCGGAAACCGCCATCAAAACCACCTATTTCAGCATTGCCGGAAACCTCTGTCTTGCGCTAATTAAGGGTTTTGCGGGTGTTTTTGGCAATTCCTACGCGCTTATTGCAGACGCGATCGAATCTACCACAGATATTTTCTCCTCCACTTTTGTACTTTTGGGCCTTAAATATGCCAAGCGCCCTGCAGATGAAAACCATCCCTACGGCCACGGCAAGATTGAGCCGCTTATCACCTTTGTGGTGGTTGCTTTTCTGGTCACTTCGGCAACCGTTATTGCTTATGAAAGTATCGAAAACATACGCACGCCGCATAAAGCACCAAAAGCCTGGACGCTTATCGTTTTAGGGATTATCATTGTTTGGAAAGAAGCTTCCTACCGCTTGGTGAAGCGAAAAAGTATTGAAACTAGAAGTACGTCGCTCAGAGCAGATGCGTGGCACCACCGCAGCGATGCGATCACTTCGGTAATTGCATTTTTGGGCATTTCCATCGCCCTTATTTTTGGGAAAGGATATGAAACAGCCGACGATTGGGCCGCGCTGGTAGCAGCCGCTTTTATTCTTTAT